>JAHJOQ010000088.1 GCA_018820315.1 Candidatus Zixiibacteriota bacterium
CACAGCGAAATGAAATAGAGGCAAAGGTAGATTGGCGCTTCACCAATGAAGATGCCAGGATTAAACTAAAGAGATTGTATCCTACATTATGTGGTTGACGGGACAGTAGTACGGATTCGGGTAGAGCTCTACCTTGAGCTGCTGCCCGATCACTTCTGATGCTTCATGAATAGCCCAGACCTCAACCGAGTTCGCCAGCGGCGATGTCTCCTGCGGCTCAATCCCATAGATCGCATCACCAAAATCAAACGCTGACACAGCAAAATGCCACGACACCGATGCGAGCAAATTGCCCGTCGTGAATTCGTATTCGTAGTACTTGTGATAGTAAATCGAATCACCCGTCAGTGGATTGATGGCTTTGATCCAGTTGTTGCTCGTGAGTGTATCCTCGATATCGATCTCGCTTGTGACAGTTCCCGCCGCGATCTCATCAGCATAGACTTTGCTGAACTCAGTGCTACTCATGATGTCAGCGCCGTCACCCCATCCCTCCACTGACTGGTTCCAGTCAGCCGGTTCGAAGCAATATGTTAGCGAATCGACAATGAGACCGGAGCCGTCTGACGTCTTCGGATAATCTCCCGACTGGAAATAATCGCCATATATCTTGCGAATAGAGTCGAGGGTCATCGGATTTTCGTTCTTATCCCAGCGGAGACGGTCCGGATTCCAGACTAATCGCCAATAATCCTCGAAGTCCTGCGATGCGACCATCGCCAGATCATCGAGACGATTCAGCCTGCCCATGTAGACACGGTAGCCCTCGAAATCACGCACCCGCGTGAACGGATCAATATGAGATTCGGAGATCAAACCGTTCCATTTGATCCGAACAGTCTCAAACTGTGTGTTGTACCTGACTACCGGCGGAGGAGGCGGCACTGCCGGTTTGAAATCGGGTACGCCATCTCCGGCGTAATAATACCTGTCGAAGACGACTTCGCCGTTCGGCAGAGTGTCCGCAATCTCCCAATACGGTCCGGCATATCCATCGTTGTCGGTGTCATAACCGGGATTGTCGTAGACCCAACCGGCGCGGAGAGCATTATCAACTAGATCGCTGAAGTCAAGCTGCCGGTAGAACTGGTCAGGGTCATAAGTGTCCAGAACATAGTTCCTGTGAGCTTGTGGATCGTGATGGAAGTCCTCGCCTCCAATGTACGCGATTGTCAATGGCACCGATTCCCCTGCCGGGATGTCAAACGGACCCAGCGACATGACATAGGCACTTCCGCCGCGAGTTGCCAACAGTGTGCAGAACGGCTGCCTCGGTGGCAACCAGCCCTCGTCGGTGTAGGAACGCGCAGCGAATAACTGATCATAGTCTCGCTCTCCGTTCGCCATCAAGAAATATTTATCTCCGTCAGTCAACGGGTGTCCCTGACCGCCCGTATACATCCGCCGCCTGCCCCCCTCTCTCATCGGCCCCCATGACCAGTCGGGGTCTTCGAAGCCTGAGAACCAGTTGAACGAGACCTTGAGATCATCAGCAGGCTTTCTCAGGATTCTAAGACCGGTCGTGCTCGCCACGCTTGTATAGTCGTACAGATCAGAGGCATTCGGATCGCCGTCATTGTCGGCGGCCCATGCCAATTCTATCGTATCCTGATATCCCTGCCCGATTCTTGATGTATATGTTTCCACAAAGCCAGTGTACCATGCATACGAATTTACCGGTTTGGTGGGATAATGCCCGATATACGGTTGGACAAATATACCGACATAGACGTCTTCAATAGCATCGTTACCGAAGTTCTTGATGTCATAATCGATCATTACGAAATCCTCTGCGAAAGCAGTGGACCATGAGTAGCTCTTCTGAGTCACCTCGACGTTTAGTGGTATATGGGGCCTGCCATCACGGTCGGGAAATACGAGCTTCGGATCATCAAGCGTATCGGTATACTCTGCAATCATGTCGAGATCAGACAAGGCGCTGACACTATAGTCCGGATACGAAAATCGGTTAGTCCGCTTCTCAATCATGCAGTCCGGATCTGAACATGGCAATAGCTCCCATCCCAAAACGGCATATCCTTGAGAGACTATTCTCATTCCAAAGCCGGTGGACACCAGCGTGTCCGATCCGACAATTGCTCCAATCCACATAGCACCTACATAAAGATGCTCGTGCCCGCTGCCCGCCGGGAATTCGCATGATGGTGCATCCAGGTTGGTCTCGCAGTCACGGAAACCAATACCGAGATGACTTCCGAAGCAACCGTAATTCGTGACGGCTAAATACATGTTGTTCGCACGATGTGTGCAGACTTGATTCATCGGAAATGGAGAATCAGCTGGTTTCAGCGGAATCTGGCTGGAATGCGAAACAACTCCTGGTGCGAGACTCAACCCTTGACCGGATACCAACGATGTGGTCAGCAGCACAACAGATATTGACGAAGTGAGGAATCCGCGGATCATCAGATACTTCCCTTTGATGAAATATAGCAGCCTATAAACTTGTGTCAACGATAAACGGGCTTTTTGCGTAAGTGATTAATGTCTTGAATTGAATCATGCGAGCGACTATACTCAGCCAAGTAGGGTAGGATTGCCCTCAAGCCTGCCGCCTCCATTCAGGAGGCAGGTTTCGGAGAAACCTGCCCTACTATACTTGAAGGTGCGATCTGGCGAGGATTCTCATTCTCTGAGATGATGCAGCCATTCGGCATCCTGCTCGGCATCGGCGTCCTGTTCTTCGCAGTGGGAGCTATTGTAATGTCGCGGTCTGAAATGTAATCCAGACAAATACGGCAGGAGTGCGCTCACTCCTGCCGATATCACTATTCCCGCAGGTCTGCCTGAGACCAACTCAACCTTCTGCACTGTCTCAGTTCTTGAGATGAGCCATGATCGCATCGGCCAAGTCCGCAGGATCTACAAACTTGTACTTGAGATCATCCGATTTAACAGCTTTGGCTGCTTTCGCGTGCAATTCTTTCGGCACCACAAACAGGACCATGATATCGTACGCCTTCACAGTGGCCAGCATGGCGTTGAATATCGTTTCATCCTCAAGGCGCAGGAACTTGTGCAGATTTCCTACCACAACAGAGATATTGTCTGCGGGATTGAGAAGCGTCAGGTGTTTACCGTGATTGTCCCAACCGTTAGACAGTGGCAGTGTTTCGACGCCTTCAACAACAAGCTTGGTCAGGACTCCCGGGTCCGTACCTTCCATGTACCCTACTACTTTCATAATTCCTCCTCTTTTCAGCTTTCTTCCAACCTAATTATAATAATCACAAATTGAAACGCAATCAATCCATTTTCGCGCAATTGCTGGAAATCTCTCGACGCACCAGAACAGAACGTACTATAATATTAAAACCAGCTTACCGATTTGGTTCCCAAGTTCCGATTCGACAACGAAGATATATATCCCGCTGGTGACGATCTCGTTGTTTCTGGATCGGAGATCCCATTGAATCTTCGAATCGGCGTCACTGGCTATACCGGGGTGTTCGAGGGTTCTGACATGGTCTCCGTCGAGTGTGTATATCTTGATCGTGCATTGGGGCGGCAGATTGACAAAATGAACTCTTCGCGAGTGATCCACGAACCCCGTCCCCTCTCTATCCTCGTAACGGGATCGGATGTAGCGCCCGTCCCCGTAATACGGATTCGGATATACTACAACATCGAGGTCCTCGTCGATCACAGTGGCGGCATCATTTGTCGGCCAAACTTCGATCATATTTGACAGGGGTGAGCTCGAAAGAGGAGCGATACCATTTTTGAAATCACCGAAATCAAATGCCGACACCGCAACATACCACGGCACCGATGAAAGGAGGTTGTCGATCACATATTCATATTCATAGAACTTGTGGTATTTGGTCGAATCACCGGTCAGCGGATCGTGATCCAAGGTCCAGTTACCAGCGATTGTGCTATCAGTATCCGGCGTAACCTCCCCCCTTGCAATCTCATCGGCGAATCTTTTCTTAATCCCGCATGGAATAACGGGCATGCCGCCGTCAAGCCATCCATCAATCGTCTGATTCCAACCAACTTTCCCGAAGCAGTATATCAGACCGTTATCTTCCAAGCCTATGCCATCATCGTTAGGGCCGTAATTGTCCGGATCGAAATGGTCCCCATAAAGCACTCTCAGCGAATCGAGCTGGAGAGGAATCTCGTCAGCCAAAATCCATTCCATTTCATTGGCATCCCAGTACTTCCTTTTGAAGTTCAGCAAATCCCGCGATTCAAGGAGGCTGAGATTGGTTGCTCTGCGAAGCGAATTCAAACTGACCTGGTAGCCCTCGAAATCCTGGAGTTTCGTGAACGGATCGACAAATGTCTCGGTCACAAGACCATTCCATTTGAGAGTAATCTGTCCTATGGCAGTCGAGGCACGCAGTCTAGGAGGGGGCGGGGCTGTCGCTGCTCGAAAGTCAGGAACCCCATCTCCGCTATAGTAGACGCTGTCGATGACAATTTCTCCATTGGGAAGAGTATCTTCGACTTCACAGAATTCCCCGGCATAGCCATTGCCATCGGTGTCCACTCCCGGATTGTCGTAGATCCAGCTCGCCCAAACGGCGTTCTCTGCGAGATCTGAGAAGTCGAGCATGCCGTAGAAACCATCCGGATCGTACTCATTAACCATGTTCATATTGAAGTTTGTCGGCGATGTATGGAGATTCTCTCCGGCAACATACGCTATCGTAAGGGGCAGCGAGTCGCCGGCTTGGATGTCGAAAGGCCCCATCGAGATAAGATAGCGCGTATCCCCTCCCTGAGCAACATCGATGCTGGCGGATTGGCTAGGCGGCAACCACCCTTCGTCGCTGAAATCGACTGCGGCGTGCGTTTGGTCATAGTCGTTCTCACCGTTTGACATCACGTAATACTTGTTGAAGTCCCCCATCGGCGTTCCCTGCCCCCCGGTGCCGAAATTTCGCCTCAACGCGGAACGCATCGGACCCCAGTCGAACCGCGGGGAGCTGTTGGATGTCCACCAGTTGAATGAGACTTTTACGTTCTTATTTGGCTTTCGCATGATCTTGACACCACTCACTCCATTGGCGCTCCGGTCATCGAACGCATTATTCTCCTGGTCGCCATCGTTGTCAGCAATCCATGCGACTGCGACTGTATCGTCGAGCCCGGGGCAGAGCCTCGACGGCCATGACTGCCTGAAACCACAAATATCATCCGTCCAGCCTCCGCGCTCTCGCCCGATGTGGCTCACATCACCATCGACCTGAATGCCGACATAGACTTTCTTCAGCTCGCTCGAACCGATGTTCCTGAAATTGTAGTCGAACAGGATGAAATCCTGAGCGTATTCTACTTCCCACGAATAGCTGGTCTGGATGACCTCCAGATTCAGAGGTGTGTGCGGCCGCCCGGTCCATCCGGTTCCGGTCCATCTCTGATCAACAAGTGTGTCTGTATAGACTGCAATATATTCGAAGTCGGACTTGGCATCTTCGCTATAGTAGTCGCTCAGCGGATTGCTTGATTGTCTGGACAACAGACATTCCGGACCGGAACAGGGCCACAGTTCATTCGTATATCCCCAGCCGTCCCATCCGGTAGTAACGAGCGTATCGGAACTGACAATAGCTCCCACCCAGAGTCCAGCCGCATACAGATAATCGAGTTGCGACCCCCCGGGAAACTCGCACGATGGTGCCGACATGTTCGTCTCACAATCGCGGTAGCTCTGATTCATGGAGCCGAGTGTCGCAAAATTCGATACCGTCAGCCACATGTTGTTGGCTCTGTGAGTACAGGTCTGAATGTTCGGAGGTTCGACGCGTTGTGGCTTGAAGAATCCATCAGAACCGGGAAGACCCTCGCCTTCCAGCGGCTCCCTGTTTCTCGACATTGCAGTCGAGGCTAACAGTAGCATGATATACACATATATGAACAATATTGAAAAAAGTCTCTTCATCCTGCAGCTCCCGATGTAATTCAAGAATGTACCCGCCAACTCCAGCGGTAAGATAATCGATTTCGGTATTGACTGCTATGCTTTTCTGAGACCTCATGATACTGTGCACGTCAATCTGGACAACCATAAGGTTTCATTTCCGTCCGAAGCGTGTGGCACGTTTCGTTAAGAAAAAACTTGTTGGAGGATCGTCCGATTTGTCTTTATTCAGTCAGAGAATTGCTCTCTGCGATTGGCAGCAAACAGACTATTGCAGCACACTAGATGCACGGAGGATAATATGAATAGCTTCAGAGGACCTGTTGCCTGTTTGTTGGCAGCGGCTTTCATGCTGGCAGGTTGTGGCGGCGGAGATGAAGCGAATGACGTGTCCGCCAGGGAGCTGCTCCCTCAGAAGTTCCAGGAGATCGCAGCCGAAAGAACGACCGAGGTGAGAACATTCGTTGGAGAATCGCTCTGGGAATACATCGACGGCGGAGCTGAGCAATACCATGAGTATGGTTTCAAAGAAGTGAAGACTGCGGAGTACACGATGGGTGAAAAGGACATCGTGGTCGACGTATACGAGTTCAGCGATGCTACCAACGCCTATGGGCTCTATTCGGTATTGCGCCCCGATGAACCGGAGATAATCAACATCGGCATCGAAGGCTACGTCGCGCCGTCGAGCGTTGAGTTCGTGAAAGGCAAGCAGGTCGTGAGGTTGATCGGGTTCGATGAATCTTCGGAGACAAAGGCTTTGCTTGTCGGTACCGCCAAATTGGTCGAACAATCGGTGCAGGGCACACTTGATCCACCTCCGGCATTCGGACTGTTCCCCATCAGTCTGAGGATCGCATTAACAGATAAGTATCTTGCGGAATCGTTTATAGGGCAAAAAGTCCTTACAAAATTCTATAGCCAGGATTACGGGATTGAAGCGGAGACTGTGACACTGTTTCTCACTCTGGATAATGTTGCAGACAAGTTCCAGAAATGGTCTGAATTAGCTGAAAACAAGAGCGATGCTCCGAGTGATCTGGCGTTTGATAACGGCAAGTCATTCCTGTATGAACAAAGTTGGCACGGGAGAATTCTGGTCGGAATCAAGAATAGTAAACTTGTCGGGATGACTAATTATGATGACAGCCGGAAGGAGTTTTTCGCAGACTGGCTAAATTCGCTCAATTAGCCTTCTATCTCTGCTGCATAATTTCGACTCAGCACTGGAGCATCTCGATTTATTCCATCATTCGCTTGAGGAATATCCGTATATATTCCAATGCTTCCTGATGACGCAAACTTGAAGGAACTACGTAGATGAAGAAGAAAATACCTGTGATGTCGGTCTCTGCCTGCAATGGCTGCCCGTCGAAATGCTGCAATGATCTTTCTATGCTAATCGGTCCGCCGACTTCGAAGTCAGACTTCGAAGATCTGCACTGGCAATTGAGATATGACACTGTCCACATATATATTCGCAATCGACGATGGTATATTCTTGTCAAAGGCAGATGCATGTACCTCGACGACAACGACCGCTGCAAGATATATGAGACCCGCCCAGAGAAATGCAGAGTTCACAATCCTCCCGACTGTGAGAGATTCGGCGATTTTTGGGATGTCATGTTCGAAACTCCCGAGGAACTCGAAGCATACTTCAAGAAGAAGAGGCGGGCCGCCAAACGCCGTGCGAATGCGCGAGCAAAGAAGAAAAAGATGACGGCGTAGCGGACAGGTTGCACCAGACATGGGTGGCTGCGATCTGTGATCGCGGGTTACGAAATGCTTCAACCATATGCAGACATCACGTGAGCTGTCACGATTTGCTTTCTGACAGAGTCAAAGCGCTGCCGAGAATGGCTTACCGCCTTCGGGCATGTTGAAAAACCCTAAATGACATCATTGCGAGCGAAGCGTGGCAATCTCCGCATTTCACAATAGACTTGATTGATGTAGAGATCGCCACGTCGCTCCGCTCCTCGCGATGACGCTGCTTTACAGCATCGGGACTTTTTCAACAAGCCCCTCCGCGGCAATGACAGATTCCGGTGTCCGCGCCGTCAGGAATCCCCGCACTTACCGCTCGCGCCGTCAGGAATCCTTTCCTGACGGCTGGAACAATTGCTGCATTCTATCCAACAACCTCGCCGTCATATCTTCCCAGATGAACTTCCCCGCGAATTCGGCGCCGACTGATCTCGCGACATCGTCATCCGACTCGAGATACGCCTGTATCGCTTCGATCCAATCATCCGGTCTATTCGGGACGATCTTGACAATCTCCGATGGATAGCTGCTCAGCTCTTCCATATTGGAAGAGACTGTTTTCAAGCCGGTTGCGGCGTACTCGTAGATTTTGAGAGGGTTCGAATATCGAAAGAAATCATTGTCACGATACGGCATGAACCCGACATCGAAACTCCTCAGCACCGACGGCATCTCCGAATGATCGAAAGCGCCGGTGAAATGGATGTTGTTTATGTTTGCGGTGCTGTTCAGGATCGACTTATCGAACACCTTTCCCACGAAGACAAGATTCCAGTCAGGTCGTCTATCTGCAACGTCGTGGATCAGCTGCCAGTCGAGCCGTTGCGAGATCAGCCCGGTATATCCGATCCGGGGACTGGCAATGTTGTCGATAGCCGGATGCGGAGGATGATCGTGGCGGATCATTCTCTCGTAGGTCTCACGATCAATTCCGTTCCCGAATTCCCATGCGTGCTTGAAGCCGGGCGAGTACTTGTCGTGAAGCTTTCGTGAAGTGGTCAGTAGCAGATCGATCCTGTCTCTGAATTTGTCGATGCGCTTCTCGACAGCCTGAAGCGTGTTGCCGTGAATGTCTGCGAGATTGTCGTAGATCTCATACACATTGAAACTGCCGGGGAAGAGTCTCGTCACATACCCCTGCACCGGATGGTAGAACCAGATCAACGGCTTCTCTTCGACTATGCCGATTCTCTTGCACAGTTTCCGGTAACTGGATCGTAAAGCAGCAAGATTCAGCGATTCGAGAATTCCAAGCTCTTGCGCAATCGAATCGTGGATGAAATACCGGGGTGAATAGAGATATAGATTGCTCGCCAGTTTTTGCAGTCTGGCATCTCCCAGCAATTCACGGGCACGTTGCGGCTTTCTGACAATTGTGGATATCTGGCAAAGCGGACGGTTCACTGCGACTACTGTGCTCCCATACTTCTCAGCCGCTTCGGCAAGTGCATACAGCATCTTGCGCCGCATGAACAGTGGCCAATCGACCATCAGGAATCCAAGAATCACTTTCGGAAAGGAGCTCATGCAGGTTTCCTTGAGAATCTGATCGTTACGAATAGCCAAGCTATGCGGTTATGCCATTCAAGTCAAGCAAGCTCTCGGCGTAGATTTTCACGTTGACTTCTGAACTGGACATGATTTTTCTTGTTGTAAAGATGAGTTTTTCACTGCTATATCGGGTGAAACACCGACACAGAGATAATGATAATTGCACGCAATTGGAGTAGGCAATGAGATATAAGCTTTTTGGACGTAGCGGCTTAAGAGTATCCGAACTCTGTCTGGGGACGATGACATTCGGCGAGGAATGGGGCTGGGGATCATCGAAAGATAAGAGCAAACAGGTGTTCGACGCATTCGTTGAAACAGGCGGCAACTTTATCGACACGGCAAACAGGTACACGGAGGGAACAAGCGAGAAATTCGTCGGCGAATTCGTCGGTTCGGACCGCGAGCGATTTGTCATTGCCACCAAGTATACCTTGCGTGAGCGCGCGAACGATGTCAACTCGAGCGGCAATCACCGCAAGAACATGGTTCAGTCTTTGGAAGCGAGCTTGAAACGCCTCGGCACCGACTACATCGATCTGTATTGGGTACACGCCTGGGATTATCTTACACCGGTGGAAGAGGTCATGCGCGCGCTCGACGATATGGTGCGGGCAGGCAAATTGCTGTATATCGGCGTGTCCGACACGCCTGCCTGGATAGTCTCTCAGGCCAATACACTTGCATCGTGTCGTGGCTGGACGCCGTTTACCGGTTTGCAGATCGAATACAGCCTCGTCGAACGAACACCGGAACGTGAATTGCTTCCTATGGCGAAATCACTCGACATCGCCGTCACACCGTGGTCAATTCTCGGTGCGGGAATTCTCTCCGGCAAATACAACGATAGAAACAAACAGACACTTCAATCGGCCGATGCGCGACTTTCGGAGAAGAGCATCAAACTCAACGAGAGAAATTTCGAGATTGCCGCAGAAGTCAAAACCATCGCAGATGAAATCGGCTGCACACCATCACAGGTTGCGATCAAGTGGCTGCAGCAGCAGCCCGGTTTGATAATCCCGATCATTGGCGCGAGAACTCTGAAGCAGCTGAAAGACAACATCGGCTGTCTGGAGATTCAACTCACAGGAGAGCATTTGAAGAGATTAGATGATGTCAGCATGATAGATCTCGGCTTCCCGCATGAGTTTCTCTCGAAAGACAATATCAGAGAGTTGGTGCAGGGGGACAGATTCAGAGATATCGACAATCACAGAGCATAGACTTTTTCTGAGAGGCAGGATCAGAGTATGAAGGAGCACGGAAACATCGAGACGCTTTTGCACGAAAGCAGATTGTTTTCACCATCCGATGAGTTTCGTCACGGAAGCCACATGGGATCGATTGATGAATTCGAGGCTAAATACAAACAGAGCATTGACGACCCGGAGGGCTTCTGGGCTGAAGCGGCAGAGGAACTCCACTGGTTCAGGAGATGGGATAGAGTCTTGAATTCAGATGATGCTCCGTTCTTCAGATGGTTCGAGAATGGGAAGACGAACATTTCATTCAACTGTCTCGACCGCCATCTTACGTCGCCAACTCGCAACAAAGCAGCGATCATCTGGGAAGGCGAGCCGGGAGACAAGCGGGTGTTGACATACTGGGATATCTCACGAGAGGTAAACAAATTCGCGAATGCGCTAAAGTCGATAGGAATAAGAAAAGGCGATCGCGTTGCGATTTATCTGCCGATGATCCCGGAACTCGCGATCAGCATGCTCGCCTGTGCGCGGATCGGAGCGATTCACTCGGTCATATTCGCAGGATTCTCGGCTGAGTCAATTCGTGACCGTATTCTCGATTGCCAAGCGAAGCTCGTCATCACCGCCGACGGCTCCTGGCGTCGTGGAAATGTGCTGCCCCTGAAGAACATCGTTGATGACGCTGTGAATGAGTGCGATTGTGTCAGCGATGTCATCGTTGTGAGGCGATCCGAATCGACTACATTCCCATGCCACATCAAGGAAGGGCGTGATCACTGGTACCATCGGCTTGTGGATATGCAGTCGTACGATTGCCCAGCCGAAAAGATGGATTCCGAGGATATGCTGTTCCTGCTGTATACGAGCGGAACGACTGGCAAACCGAAGGGTGTTGTTCACACGACGGGCGGATACATGGTCTACACTCATTGCACGTCGAAATATGTGTTCGATCTTAAGCCTGAAGATGTTTTCTGGTGTACGGCTGACATTGGGTGGGTTACCGGCCACAGCTATGTAGTGTACGGTCCCCTCGCGAATGCGGCCACATGCCTGATGTATGAAGGCTCTCCCGACTGGCCAGACCGTGGAAGATTTTGGCAGTTGGTCGATCGGTATGGTGTCACCATTTTCTACACCGCACCTACTTTGATCCGGACATTCATGCGCTGGGGAGATCACTGGCCAGCAAATGCGGATATCTCCACGCTCAGGCTCCTCGGTACTGTCGGCGAACCAATCAACCCCGAGGCGTGGATATGGTATCACAAAAACGTCGGCAAAGAGAAATGCCCGATCGTTGACACGTGGTGGCAGACAGAAACCGGTGGAATCCTGATCACTCCGCTGCCCGGATGTATCGAAACCAAACCGGGAAGCGCGACACGGCCATTCTTCGGCATCGATGCAGATGTCATAAACGAAGAAGGGGATTCGGTTGAAGCAGGTTTACTTGCGATCAAGAAACCTTGGCCCGGCATGTTGCGCGGAATTTATGGCGATCCTGAAAGATTCAAAGAGACTTACTGGTCAAAGTGGCCAGGGGTATATTTCCCCGGTGACGGTGCGCGAATGGATGAGGACGGTTACTTCTGGATACTCGGACGTGTCGATGATGTTGTCAATGTCTCCGGTCACCGGATCGGGACAGCCGAACTCGAAAGCGTGTTTGTCGAGCATGAAGCTGTCGCGGAATCAGCCGTGATCGGCATTCAGCATGATATTAAAGGTCAGGCGCTGGTGGCGTTTGTCAGCCTGCTGGATGGCCGTGAACCGAACGCTGCACTCGAAGACGAACTCGCAGCTTGGGTCACCCAGAAAATCGGCAAGTTTGCTAAGCCGGAGCGGATCATATTCTCCGCCGAATTGCCGAAGACTCGATCGGGGAAGATTATGCGGAGGTTACTGCGTGATATTGCTGACGGCGGAGTGCTCGGTTCAGTGACGACACTTGCCGATCCGACAGTGCTCGATCATTTGAAGGCGAAGTATGAGGAGAATTGACACAGTCGAGGCAGGTCGAAACCCCTGAGCGACGCGCGCAACGCGGAGCGACGTTTCGACAGTTCTTTCCACATTGAGAAGAAACCCAGGTAGATACTATTGCGGTTTCAGCACCCGGCATTCATGCTGCGCATGAATTGTCGAAAGCGATCGCTGATTCATCCTGCCCGTAACACCTCAAGGATCACAAATGTCATCATACATGCGCCGGTATTCCGTAATCGCGCGCTCCCAACTGAAATTGCCGAGAATCCTGTAACCATTGTAGATCACTTCGGCATAAGCATTCTGATCATGCACATACATAGCAATAGCCTGGGCAATTGCCCCCGCTGCAGCCTCGACCATGCTGTCGAATAATCGGGTACCTTTGCGATCGGCAACGCGGTCGCCAATTGGAGTCTGTGTCAGATATGCGCAGTCAACAATTGTCTGCCATCCCTGAATCGCCCGTTTCGAAGATGGCTCCCGATACAGAAATCCGGTCGGTGCAGCATTCTTGGCGTGATACCGCTCCACAAGTTGCTGTCCCTTCGGACTGAGGTGCTCCTCGCTGATCGGAACTGTCTGCTGTACCAATCCACCGGTGGCGCGTGCCACGACCGGCATTCCGGCAAGGTACGCTTCATTCGCCCCGCCGAATGGCTCATAGAGCGAGCACATGACCATGAATGAACTTCCCTGTTGCAGCGCGATGAATGTCTCGAAATCGATCCTGAAAGGAAAGACGATCACTTCTCCCGGTCTATCTGCGGTCAGCTTCCTGAGAAAATTCAGCCCATCGAAGCCTTCATCTCCCGGCATAGGTGTGAAAATATATCTTGCCCGATTACGATGTATCTTTCGAATCGCCTCGCATGCGACATCATAGCCTTTCTGACGCGGATCATCGCGACCGAGAAAGAAAAAGACCGGTAGCTTCGGGTCGGAGAGATCGAAATCATTTCCCCATGTCTCAAATTCCGGATTGTTTTTTGTTTTCCGCAGGTAATCAGCGATCTTCTCTCCCAGCCTAATTCTCCGCTCCCACTTCTCTCTCTTGATCAGATGGAAACCACCCGATTCTGCCTCACGTTCGGCTTCTTCGGAAAACGGGAATTTCAATTCTCCAAATAGCCCGTTATCGATTCCAACGATTGTCTTCTCTTTGAATAATTGCTGAAGGTGATCCGCGAAAACATCGGTCTGCAATGGGTCGCTGGTCAACTCTTCGGCGAAGTTCTGCGAGACAGTTGTGAGGGGGCCATTCAGAAGCGGAATCATCTTGGTCAGTACAGTCGGACCTGGAAGATCCTGAGCTGAAATGAGCGCTGAGTTATGTTCGGTCAAACCTCGATCATACGGGTTGTGCATCGTAAGAATACAGGCTGACCGTTTAATAGAATCTTCGAGAGTGATCGTGTGAGCAACCGATGCCGATTCCCAGTCCTGCAGGTGCAGAATCAGGTCATGAGTCTCGCGCAACGCTACAAGTGCTTTCGGCACAGCTGCGCATAAAAAGAGAGCATCCCGGAGGAGCTGATCGGGATTGCCCGGGTTTATGTATGGGTCACGCGGAGCATTGAAGAATCGCTCGGAATCGAGCAGATATGTCTTGAATCCGCTGTCGGTTTCGTGCTTCAAGATCTTGACAGTTTCAGTCTTGCCACCGAAGGAGACATTGAACGTGAGCTTTGTTTTGCGAATCTGCTTCGCTATGGCCTTGGGTCCAGTGATCTTGCCGAAGTACGGCGCAATTGTGAAGCACGATTCGGATCGCGCAAGTTCTTTGGGAAATATGCGCATCACTGCGGCAAGCCCGCCACATGGTGCGAATTCGGTTTCGAATGTCACAAAGACAATCTTGCGGCCGCTTTTTTTCGGCTTTGGACGCGATGATACGCTGGTCATCTCCGGTCCTTTCAGAAAGACGTTCAGTTCATACCCACTCCAGGGATTGTTGAAAAACCCCAAACGCCGTCATAGCGAGCGAAGCGTGGCAATCTCATTATCTCACTATTGGATTGATTGACATAGAGATCGCCACGTCGCTCCGCTCCTCGCGATGACGCTGCTTCACAGCATCGGGACTTTTTCAACAAGCCCTCCAACGGGTGGGCCGCCCGTCGCCTGCCTATTAAGATATCATATACGATATTGAACCAGATCGGTCAAGGTAAGTATATCGTTGTTACAGATGCCGCAGGCATTGTCATTCCGTTGAGAAGGCGTGTTGAAAAAGTCCAAATACGCCCATCGTCGTCATCGAGAGGAGCGGAGCGACGCGGCGATCTCCGCCCCGCACTGTCAGGAATCCGTTCCTGACAGCCGAGTGAATCGTGCAGGAAAGGATTCCTGCCCGTTCGATGAAATGCTTGATAACTTCAGTTGGGATCGTGCGATATCAGAATATCGATGCCTCTATGATAATGTGTGCGAATCATAACGAGATATATCGGGAGTCGTAGCAGTGATCGATTCCGGTAGGTTAGAAGTTCTCAGTTTTGATTGCTACGGCACATTGATCGATTGGGAGTGGGGTATTGCATGTCGCGCGGAGCTTGTTTCATGACATTTGCGCAGGCCAACAAGCTTGGAATGACGAGCGTGCGGGTGAATAGACGCAAGGGATTCGAGGTATCCGGTGCGACGCCCGAGGCGGCGGCAACACCCGATCTTGAGGTTGCCGATTTGAAGACGCTCGCTGACATGAGACCGGGATCTGAGATATATCGTTGAGTAATTCAAGACATATTTCTTGCGTATTCATACCGGGGGGCGTAAATTCGGCATCAGAACGATTCACAGGTCTGTCCGAAAGGAGCATCAGGTGAACACACAGACAGTCTCAATCTACAACGTATGCAGGCCATCGAGCCGTCTGATGGAAATTCCGATTCTTCTTGGATTCAATCTGCTGCTGGTGACATCAGCATATATTTCGATCAATCTGCCATTCTCTCCGGTTCCAATCACAGGCCAGACATTCGGTGTGCTGTTGATCGCCATGATTCTGGGACGAGTGC
Source organism: Candidatus Zixiibacteriota bacterium (assembly GCA_018820315.1). Lineage (NCBI taxonomy): Bacteria > Pseudomonadati > Candidatus Zixiibacteriota > Candidatus Zixiibacteriota bacterium. The sequence continues at coordinate 15,432 of JAHJOQ010000088.1, forward strand.
GGGGTGCCGCTGTCGTCTGCGCTTACCTTCTCGAAGGTGCTGCGGGATTGCCGGTGTTCGCGGGCGGCAAGGCCGGTTTAGTAACGCTCTTCGGGCCAACCGGAGGGTATCTTCTCGGCTTCGCTGTGGCTGCATTCGTTGCCGGCTCTCTGGCAGATCGCGGATGGGACCGAAGCTATCTGAAATCGATCATCGCAATGACAATAGGCACTGCGATCATATTCCTCTTTGGGCTTTCATGGCTCGCCAAATTCGTTCCGGAATTATCGCTTCTCACTGTAGGACTGACGCCATTTGTGCCGGGCGCAGTACTGAAGATCAGCCTTGCAGCGGTTATTCTGCCGTCACTTTGGAAGTTTATCGGCCAACGGTAATCTCAGTGCGCTCACCATTGCCATTCCGCTGAAAACGGAATCCAGCAAGTAGGCAGAACCACTCCGCTCTGCTCCGGGATTCTTCCCTACCTTCAGAGCAGACCGGGAAGTCTGCCGCCCGCGGGAAAAAAGCGTCGACTCACTCGCAATAGACCCGGACTTTTTCGTTGTCCGAACTGATGTCGATATTGAGGTCTCTCAGCGATTCGACGATCTGCTCGATTTGGGCGTCGTCGATATTTTCGAGATCGATGTTCAGCCCTTTCTCCTTAAGAGCGCCATCGATCTTCTCGCGAGCATGCGTCGGAATTACCGAACCCATCTTCACACCGGCTCTCACCAGAGCAAGCGGGACCCTGATATTGACATTCTCGCACTTGCCGTGGCGGCCTTCATCCGCCTGTACCATCACGCATAGGTACTTCGCTCTGCCGCAACTCTCTGGTTTCGCCGCTGGCTCCGATGACTTCTCCGTGGTCTTGCCGAGAGCATCCAGCAGCTCTTCTGCTTCCGACACGCTGATCTTGCCCGATTTGAGCATACCCAGAATCTTGCTACGATCGTCACTCATCGTTTCCTCCTTCATACTATTTGCAATCGAATTTCATCCTCTTCGTCTTCAAACTCAATGCGCAGTCCCCTTAGTGAGCAGGAAAGCATCACCAACCTGTGGAGCTTCCTCAAGAATCTCCTGACCTCGGGGATGAACGGCTTGATAATGATCAGAAACAGCAGAAACGGGATCGCTGCAATCGCAACCAGCAGCAGCGGCGGCCAGAGAAGAAAGACTGGCAGCCAGAGTCGGATTTTTCTGCAGCCTCTCTCTATGATCCGTATCCTGATTATTGCCGGCGGGAACATCATTCCTTCATCCTTTCCAGAGCCTCTTTGACTGAGATATCCCCATGCTCCAACTGCTCGAGAACTTCTGCATTGCTTGCGATAGGCTTGATCTCAACAAAGCTGAGTTGCTCAGATATCCGATTGAGTCTGTTCTTGATCGTCGGATAGCTGACACCGAACAGCTCCTCCATCTGCTTAATAGACCCGTGGCTTCGTACAAAGGCTGCCACAAACACCTGGTCTTCCGGAGCGAGTCTGGCGAGGGGTGGCAGCTCGAATTCACCTTCAATGGCAATGTCCTTCCCGGTGATCCGTACGCTCTCAACAATTATAGGCTCATCGCCCGTAAGTCGAGTCAACTCTTGCCATTCTTTAACCATATATCCTCCGATAATTGATTTTCTGAATTAATGTACGACTTATGATTAATAAAGTTGCGCGAAAAGTAGCATGTAATTGATTTTTCCTTATGATGCAGCTTAGAACCTCCAACACTGAAATCCCTGCTTCTGAAGTCGTTGTCATGCAAATTGTTACATGATTGCAGGGGAAGAGATCGTCTTGACGCGACGCGATTACCGGGATGAGATATCGCTGGGAGAGAGATGGCAGCTGGTACGAGGCTCTCTACCACAATTGCAGCGTACGAAGTTGGATATACATCAGTCTCTACCTGGAGGACTATTTCAAGTAGGCACAGAAATACCTCTTGAGAAGATAAACACGGTCGACACTCGGCTGCTAATTGGCAATCGAATTAAGTCTCTTGGCTGTCCGACCTCGCCCTTCATCCCGTATTCGTTTCACTTCGAGGAGTATCAGTCCAAGCAGGCCGACTACGGCGATTAATGACACGCCGATGACGATGAAGAGCATCGAAACATAAGTACTCATTAGAACCATCCTTCGTTGGGTCGATTACCGACGGATAGATTGTGAATTGATTCCAGAAGCAAATTCCTCATGGATAGATTCAGTCGACATTCCGACACGTCCAACCATTTGACAGGTCTGCCATGAGAGAGCGCTTTCTGAAAATATATCTTGACTTTTATTATCCCGATTCAGTAAATACAAAATATTGAACTTTTATTGAAACGCAATCGGAAATATCAAGTTGAATTTTCGCAACATTCCTCAGCAGCTCATCCCCCTCGCTATCCTTTTCGCGGCAGCTCTTGCTGCCCTGATAGTGGCCCGCCAGCTTCTAGTGCCAGACTCCTTCGGAGAGTACAGCCATTACAGGGCAGATGCTGTGGATGAGATTGCGTCACTTGATATATCGTACGCGGGCTCCAACGCCTGCTTTGATTGTCACGATGACATATTCGAGATCAAGCAGGAATCGAATCACTCGGGGCTCACCTGCGAGGTCTGTCATGGCCCTGCTGCCGAACATGTTGATGCTCCCGATGAATTCACTCCGAGCGCCCCACGTGGTCGAGGTTACTGCCCGCTGTGTCACGGGTACAATCCGTCGAGACCGTCAGGATTTCCACAAATATTGGCTGAATTACACAATCCAGGCAGGGCATGCATGACATGCCATGATCCTCACAACCCGGTACTTCCACACGCGCCGGAAGAATGCAGCGCATGCCACCGTGAAATCTCCAATCAGAAGATGGTATCGCACCACGCCACTCTCACATGTACGACCTGCCATGTCGTTCCGGAGGATCACTGGATCAATCCAAGGTTCGTGCGAGCAGAGAAACCATCGACCAGAGAACTCTGTGGGGGTTGTCACTCTGAGGATGCCGACAGTCCGAGAGAAATACCGCGGATTGATCTCAATGCACACGGAGAACGATACCTTTGCTGGGACTGCCACTACCCGCACCATCCGGAGGCAAATCAATGAAAGACGACAAGCCGGGTATCTCTCGCAGAGAGTTTATTGCGAACACAACACGCAAGCTGCCAGGACTCCTGCTGATTTGCTCGACGATTGGAGCAAAGCAGCTTCTGTCAGATACTGATGACACTCACTATGATCCCACCCAGCACAATTATGCGATGGGAATTGATATTCACAAGTGTATAGGCTGTGGCCGCTGCTCTGACGCGTGCAAGAAAGAGAACAAGGTCCCGACCGAGCCGTTCTTTTTCCGCACGTGGGTAGAAAGATATATTATAGCTGCCGATGGAGAGGCAATCGTGGACAGCCCGAATGGTGGAATCGACGGATTCCCTGAGGCGAAGCATGGCGCGGATGTATTGCGGTCGTTCTTTGTTCCAAAACTCTGTAACCACTGTGCCAACCCGCCCTGCGTACAGGTCTGTCCGGTCGGTGCGACTTTTTCGAGCCGCGATGGTGTAGTGCTGGTCGACGACAACTACTGTGTCGGCTGCCGATACTGTATTCAAGCCTGCCCTTATGGAGCAAGATATTTGCACCCGACCAAGATGGTGGCCGACAAATGCACTTTCTGCTATCATCGCATTGTAAGGGGCCTTCTGCCTGCCTGTGTTGAGGTCTGTCCGACTCAGGCGCGGGTGTTCGGTGAGATCGGCAAGCAGAGCAGTCCGTTACGACGGTTCCTGAGGTTTAACGATGTTTCCGTTCTCAAGCCGGGGCTCAACACCAAGCCAAAGGTTTATTATGCAGGGGCAGACGGGGAGGTCAGATAGACAATGCCAGCGAGTTTGATTCATATTCTGGCCGATCTTCAGGGTACAGTGGGATATGTCTATCCAAACGAATTCGAGTTGCACTGGGAACTGTTGATCGTAGTTTATCCGTATCTTACGGGACTTGTGGCCGGTGCGTTCATCCTTGCATCGCTCAAAGCCGTGTTCAACGTGAATGCTCTGCAGCCGGTTTACAGACTCTCTCTGTTGTCGGCCCTCTCTTTCATGATAATCGCACCGCTTCCGCTCCTGGCACACCTCGGGCATCCGGAAAGATCTTATGAGATGTTTCTGACCCCGCACACGCAATCGGCGATGGCAATGTTTGGGTTTGTGTATGCCTGGTATCTGATGGTGGTACTGCTGCTGGAAATCTGGTTCGATTATCGTGAAGACATTGTAGGATGGTCGAAGAAGAAGACTGGCCTGATGAAATACGTTTACCTTCTCTTAAGCCTCGGATCGAGGGATGTTTCGGAAAAGTCAGTCAGATTCGACCACAAAGCTGGCAAGTTCATTACTATCATCGGGATTCCATCCGCGTTTCTGTTGCACGGGTATGTAGGCTTCATTTTCGGGTCAGTCAAGGCAAACCCATGGTGGAGCAGCGTTCTGATGCCGATAGTGTTTCTTTTCTCTGCAATAGTGTCAGGAATCGCTCTGATGCTTCTTATCTACATGATCACCACCATGTTCAGATGGAAGCCGCTGAACATGGCCTGCCTGAACAAGCTTGCTGAATTTCTGATTCTGGCGATGATCGTCGACTTCTCGCTGGAATTACTCGATTTCATTCACCGCCTCTATGAATCGGAAGAATCAATCGATATTTTGTCGCAGATGATCTCCAGCAGACTGTTTATAAGTCTTATCATTACTCAGATCGTGCTCGGCACTCTCTTCCCGCTGATCGCAATAATAGTGGCGAGATTCGGGAGAGTCCCCAACGAGCTAAAACGCATTCTATATTTCCTTGGAGGCATACTCGTCCAGGTCGGCATCTTCAGCACAAGATGGAATGTCGTTATCGGCGGACAGCTCTTCTCGAAAAGCCTTCGCGGCCTCACAGTTTACAAACTCGAATTGTTCGGACTGGAAGGTATCCTGATGACAGGGTTACTTCTAATCTTACCATTCATCATACTATTTGCGCTGATCAAAGTCCTTCCACCGTGGTCACAGACACAGTCGCCCCCGGCAGCAGACGGCGGTCCGATTTCAGCGGAAGGATAGAATCGGCAGTTCGCGCGCATGATTCGATCTTCCCGGAGAAATACCTATCTTATCTGAGTCCAGGACAGTATTCCAAACTCAGCAATCGCATGGCGCCGGGCCGCCGGAGAATATGTACATCACCAGATAGACGATGTCATCAATATCGATGTCGCCTGAACAATCTACTTCGCCTGCATCAAATGGAATGGGTGCGGGCCCTCCGGTAAAAATATACGCGACCAGATAGACAACATCATCAATGTCGACTTCTTCGCTGTTGTTGGCATCCCCGCAAATGAAATCAGGCGGTGGCTCCTCTTCATATATGTCGATGAATACGCCAATCGTATCATATTTCGGCAATGTGTCTGAGTCAGCCAGCTCTATCATTATGAAGTAAAGACCGGGCCACGATGGAGTGCCCGATATTGTGCCGACCGCACCACCGGTGAATATGCAACCGTAGGGGGGCTGCCCAAGAATGCGCGTCCAGTAGTAAGGCTCGATGCCGCCGATCGCTGAGAACTGGTAGAAATATGGCTCACCGATGATCCCGTAGGGGACATCGTAAGCCATAGCGTGTATCCTGCCATCGCAGTGATCACCTACACCATCATGATCCTCGTCGTACTGCTCCGGGTTATATACATCTTGACAATTATCGCATGCGTTACCAACTAAGTCGCCGTCGTCATCTTCCTGAAGAGGATTGTTGGCATCCGGGCAGTTGTCTGCATCGTTGAGGATGTTGTCAAGATCTCTATCGTCAGAATTCAGAAATGCCACCAGAGCAGTCATTCCCTTTATCATACGAGTGAGATAATCGAAGTTGACGTGTGATGTGTTGTCGTAAGGCGAATGATAGACGCTCGAGAAATAGTACTCGTGCAAGTACGCTACCTCAAAACCATTCTGTTGAAACGGATGGTGATCCGACCCTCCCCCGGCCCAACCGTCAAGGATTCCGTATATTCCAACATACTGGTTTGCAAGATCCGCCCATACCTGAGCATACATTGAATTGGATGCATGATTCAGCCATGCGTAATCATAGTTATACTCGTCACCGATCATATCCATATTCAGCATCACAATTATGTCATCTCCGCGAATAGCAGCGTTGTCCGCATAATGCCACGAGCCATGCAAGCCTAACTCTTCAGCATCAAACGTGGCATATATGAGAGTTACGGGTGTCTCGATGTTCCGCATAACGCGAGCTATTTCGATGACAGCAGAAGTGCCGCTTCCGTTGTCATCAGCACCGGGAGAGCCGGGAACTGCATCATGATGCGCTCCGATTACAACATGCTTGTCGGGATAGAGTGATCCGATTTTACGAGCTATGACATTGCGGCAGCCCGTAGGAATGCCGTCGATTTGAATAGTGAACTCATCAAATATGACCTCATCGCAGCCGTAAGATTCGAGTTTCTGCTTGATCCATGCCGAAGCTTCGTAATTGGAGGAAGTGCCGGCAACTCTACCGCCAAAATCTTGCAGCACGTTCATATATGATGTGATCGAATCCTGCCGTACCAGCGATATTATCGAATCATAATCGATCTCAGCACTGAATTTTAGATCGGAGAGCGCGAACGGCTTCCTGTATGAAAACCGCATACTCTCCATATGTATCGGGACAAGATCGAGTGGTTCACGAGTCTGGCCGAGTTGAAGGATGTCGACTCTGAAGAGTCGATAACCACTCTCATCAAAAAGCAACTCGTACTTGTCAACATTTTGGCGATCCATTCGCTTGTCAATGGCGAGGTTCGATTTGTCAACATCGCTCGCGACCAGTGATATGGTCAGCCCGGATTGAAGAAGCCTTGCGCTGGATGATGCATCTGCCAATACGAGGCAACCGTCGGAAAGCAGCAGCACTCCATCGACGCCTGTCGAAGTTAGAATCTGCGCATCCTGCGCGCTGTTGATGCTGACTTTGTAGAGGTCATCGGCAACTGCTGTTGATGCTATGCCCATCAACAGGATTAGTCCCATTAAAGCTTTCTTCCAAAACAAAATAATCCTCCTTCGTACTCTATTGACGATACGAGGTCCCGAATGTCAAAGATGCAATAAACGAGAGATGCACACCTCCCGGACAACCCTGGTAGAACACGGGTAAGAACATCTCAGGATCGAGCGCGCGAGCGCACCCATCCTATAACTCATTACAATATACTAAGATAGGCTAATCTGTCAAGGTGTAATTTGGAGCAACCAGCTAATACCGCAGCCCAGCGACACACCGTTAGAAAGGACTCCCCGGTGGCGTCGGTCACAAAATGGGGTCTCTGTTGTAGGCAGTTTAGGGTAAAAACCAAGACTTTGTTTGAAGAAGCAAAATATCCTTGCGCAAATGGTTGTTGGCTGTTTATCTTATGAGTGTATTGAAAAAGGCAGTAGCAGCCATCAGTTGCATCGTAGTCAAAGTTTTACGCACAAGACTGCGTGGTTTATGACTCACAGGATCAAGGAAGCCATGAAAGACCCTGTGTTCACTCGACAGCTTGGCGGGGCTGGCAAGACGGTTGAGGCTGACGAAACCTTCTGGGGAAACCAGAAGCGAAGAAAAGGGACTCCCGGTCGCGGGTACGCGTACAAGGAGAAGATATTCTCCTTGATCGAGCGTGTCGGCGATGAATGTTCTTTTCATGTACCTGCGGTAACTGCCGCGACTCGTGGACCGATTATGCAAGAGCAGATACGTCAAGATACCCAAGTCTTTACCGATGATTTTGGTAGTTTTAGTGGTGTTGATGATGAATTCTTGAACCATCAAGTTGTCAACCATAGACAGAAGGAATATACTCGCGGACCGATACATGCTACTACAGTGAAAAACTACGTCAGCATTCTGAAGAGTGGATTAGTTGGTGTTTATCAACATGTCGGTGCGCATCATTTGAAACGCTGTATTGGCGAATTTGATTTCGGCTTCAATAGCCGCAACGGGAGTGATGGGGAACGCGCTCAGTTGGCTTTGAAGGGGATTGATGGAAGAAGATTATTGTACAGGGACTCATAAATATGACCAAGAAAAAGAAAATCGAACCTCTTGTCCTGAAGATCGAGGGTAGTAGAATCACTACTGCCAAGTTCATGCGAATTGTCAAGAACTTCACGGCGATATTGCGCAATGTCGCAGACGAGTTGACCGAAGGGCAGGATTCCGTTACTTGGCTTATCAGTGCTGAGAAGGGGAGTCAAGTATTCAAGGCGAGTCCGGAAGCCGACGAGACGGTCGTGAGGAACCTGGAGTCGATACCCAAAACTATCTATGAGGGATTTGGATTGATTGAAAGAGGCAGAAGGCGACCAAGAGGATTTTCTGACGCTGCACTAAAGAACGCAAATGAACTGGCCTCAGTGATTGGCAATGGTGACGGAGACATTTCGAGGGTGGCGATTAGGTACGTGGGGCAAACCAAAGACCTTTCCGTAAAGACTTCGCTGCACGTAAAGGACATTCTCGGTGTGAAAAGGACAGAGGACGGGTCTGTTGAGGGACGAGTGACAGTTCTTTCGGATAAGAGGCGTTTCAAAGTATACGTTGACGATGTGCTCACTGGTCACTCTGTACGCTGCACTGCGAGGGATGTGGACGAGGACGAACTCATCGCCACGTTCAGAAAGAGAATCGCTGTAACCGGTACTGTTCACTATCGCAGAGACAACACTCCTGTGAGGATTGAAGTAGACAACATTCGTATCCTTGGAAGGGGTGACAAGCTGCCCTCCTTTGATGATGTAAAAGGGATATTCAGGCAAGGTAATTGATGATTAAACGCAGATACTGGGACGCTTGCACGTTCCTAGGATGGTTCAACAACGAGAGCGAAAAGATTGGGAAATGTTTAGGTGTGAAGAAACTCGCCGAAGATGGCGAACTGATCATCATTACATCTGCGATAACACTAACTGAAGTGGTCTGGCTAAAAGGCCATCCCAGACTCTCGAAAGAATCAGAAAACACTATCAGCGAATTTTTCGAGCAGCCATTCATTGCCGTTCGATCCGTTGATAGAACTATTGCTGAAGAAGCAAGAAAACTGATATGGAAACACAATGTGCAACCGAAAGATGCAATTCACGTTGCTACCGCCCTTCAATTGAAAGTGCCCGACTTCGATACGTTTGATGATGGATTGACAAAGCTTGATGGTAAGCTGGGGAATCCGAAACTTAGGATTGGACACCCCAATATCTCATACCAAGAATTGATTGATTTTCCAGATGAGGCGGAAGATGTCTAAGAGAGCAACGACGCGAAAAAAAGAGCATGACAACGGCGATTTTGATAAACTTATATCAGCCCCCCTCCAAATCCCCAAGGAAGACATCAAGAAGCCTAAGCCCGGGAAGAAATCGCGCAAGAGAGATAAGTCCTCATGAATCGACTCCAGAGGATTATACTGATTGTCTATGTGGTTGCGATCTTCATTTCTTGTATCTACGTGCCTTGGGATTTACTTGTGATTGACGAAGGCGCAAGTGCGCGCATCCCCGCGGGCTATGGCCTTCTTTGGGGCGAAAGAGTTGATTTTCACAGCCAGACCAATGTCGCCTTTGGTGCCCTATTTAATAATCAAATCGCGGTCTCGATTGAGCGTTGGTTAGTCCAAATCGTGGGACTCACACTTATCGCCGCGGGTTTGCTCGCCGTCTTCAGCGACAAAAAGCATCTTACTGAATGAGCATTCTGCCCCTGCAGATAGATGACAAGAGCTGAGTTTGTTGAGTATACAATCGACACAAAAAAAGCACCTTCGTTTGAAGGTGCTTTCATATCGAGATGAGATCAGGGATTAGCCCTTCTTCTCTTCTACTTTCTCTTTCACCGGCATGGCATGAACGCCCTTCGCCTTCATCTTCTCGAAGTCAAACTTCTCTTTCGAGCGGAACTCTTCCGGTACGTTCTCGTTGTGGCATTTCAAGCAAGTCTTCTCATCGGGCATCATTAGACCATTTTCCATCGCCAGCTTCATGTCTTTCATGACCTTCATAGTTTTGTAATCACTACCCGGACCGTGGCAGGCCTCGCACTGGATGCCTTCGAGCAACTCGCCTTTCGCGGTGGTGCCTGTGGTATGGCAACCAACGCACTTGGCGTCTTTCTGCTGCTCAGGCTTGAGTGCAGCAAACGCCTTCGCGTGCTTTGTCTCGAGCCATGACGGATGGACGCCATCTTTGTTGTGGCAGGAACACTTCTTATCGCCGACATACTCGTGCTTGACAACTTCCTTCTCGACCTTTTCGGCCTTCGCAGTCTTTTCGCCCTCCTGGGCTGTCGCAATCACGAAAGTCGCGGCGACGAAGAGGATCGCTGTGAGAATGAGAGTCAATTTCTTAGCCATGTTTACTCCTTATTATCTGCTGCTCTTCCCTTATTTTCATTTCCGCAAATTATACACTCTGGCAGCCGAAATGCAAACCATTTTCTTCCTGTTTGTGAAAAAAATACAAAATCTGATCTGGATCAAAGAAAGCTGCAGGAGTGATCTAACACCTCCTGCAGCATGTAGTTGTGTTTAGCCAATATCGATCGAGATCATGAACAGAGACCGTAATCTCTGTCTTAGAAGTCGATCCTGAGATCCGATCTCAACACGAAATACTGTCCACTTTCATCACCGTAGACATTGCCACCGGCATCGTCTTTAAGATCATAGTATGACGCCCCAGCTTCCCAAATCAGACCGTGTTTGAAGAGATAGGCAAATCCGAATTGACAACCCACCGGGGGCTTCGCTACCGATCAGTTTCGGTCCGGCTCGTCCTTCTTTACCGTCTCATTAGCAGGAGCTTTCCCTTTCAAGCCGGACAATTCCGTGTCGGCCGGATGGTGATGCTCATACATAGTCTGGGGCATTTTCCCATTTATCCACGCGGTGTTCATCGGATAGACAGTCGGGTTGAAGATTGTCGAGTACATGTGCCAGACCAAAATTGCAAGCATCGCGAGCCATGCCTCGTAGTAATGGATGACCAGCATGACATCCAGCACGCCCTTCGGGAATATCGCCACGATGTAGTTATCGAACCAGAGAAAGAACCCGGTGATAATCATGACGGCGGTGCCCCATACCAGCGCCCAGTACTCAGCCTTCTCCACATAATCGAAGCGACCGAACTTGGGTTTGTCCTTCTTCCATCCGAGGTTGTAGCCCACCATATGCAGAAAATCCTCGAAATCTCTCTTCACGGGAAAAATGTCTCTTAGAAACACCGTTCCTCGCTTGCCCATGAGGTAAAACAGGTGCCACAGGGTCGTGCCGACCAACACTACCGCTGCCACTCTGTGAATGACTCCCCGCACAGGGAATCCGCCTTCCCATCCAAAAAACCATTGCACCCAGAAAGCGTTGGAGAATCTCAGTGCAAATCCGGATATTACCAGCACCACGAAGGACACCATCAGGAAGTTGTGCTGCCAGACCTCATTGTAGTTCATTCGCCTGACCTGCGGCTTTCGGATTACATGCTGAATCTCTTTACGCAGATCAATCAGCCAGTGAAATACCATGGTTCCGATTATAATAAATATTGCTATGATGTATACATGTCTCACTACACCGGCCACGGGAGTCTGAGTAATTCCGGGAGTGCCATGGATAGGAGTTTGCGCCATTTCGGATGAGATACCGGGGTGGCAGTGACCACATGTCTCTTTAAGATTATCAAAATGAATGGATGATGTCGGATCAGTGTGCGGAAGAATCCTGTGAGCCCCGTGACAGGACGAACAATTGGCCACAGTCATATCCCCTGCCTTGCTCTTCAATCCATGATAGCTGTCGACGTACGTCTGCAGTCGTCTCGACGGAATGCCATACTTCTCATTGAGAGATGCTGATTCATGACATGGAGAGCAGGTCGCTTCAGCCAGCCGTGACGCACTGACCGGGGAGCGAGGATCGCTGGGTGAGATGATTCCGTGTTCGCCGTGGCAGTGCGTACACACCGGAGCATCCACCTCGCCCCGCAGCACGAGTTTACCGTGAATGCCTTCCCAGTAGTCGGCCTCAGTATTCCGATGGCACTTTCCGCAGGTCTTCGGAATATTGAAGTGACTGATTGTTGATTCAGTATCATTTGGAGCCAGAATTCGGTGCGCAGTCCCGCCGGTCGAATGGCAGTCATTGCAGGTCGCAGCGGAATAGACACCACCAAGTGACGCTTTACCGTGCACACTCGTTTGATACACCTCCACCGCATGACCGTAAAGAATCTCGTGCTTCTCGGTCAAGTCTATGTCCTCATGGCAGTGACCGCATGTCTTGGGCAGATTCTGAGGATTTGTCGAAGAAGTCTTCTCCGTTGATGGCAGGATGTCATGAGAACCGTGACAATTGGCGCATGTCGGAATATCCTGTCCATCGGGGATTCTCAATCTTCCATGCCACTGGTAAGTGGCCGCCTCATCGCCATGACATGTGCCGCAATCTACACTGGGCAATGTCTCTTCGTGGGGAAGTTCCCCGATGCTCGCGTGACAGTCGATGCATTCAAAATCCCGATGGATTGAAGACTTGAGCACCACATCAACAGTCTGTCCGCTCTCGCCGACAGACGCATCATGGCACTCAAGACAGGTCTCTTTGCCAAAATCCATAGCGTCCTGCGAATAGGCGATACCTGCGAAAACAGTGATGGAAATGAATGTTGCGGAAATTCTCGAGATGATTGTATTTCTCATAACGTCTTATCCTCGAAGTGCTTCATCATCAGATATGCATCCGAGCTTCAACAAGCAAGACAAATATGACGTTTTTTCTCCTGCATGTCAACAGGAATTGTGAAAAAGATCACATGTACAACTAGAGTGACATTGGCCACATTTAGATCGAGGCAATCAATTCGAGTACCGCAAAGCTCTAATAACCGGTATCAGGAGTGTGGCATTCTGTACATTTCACATCCCGCCACATCTCGTCTATATCTTCGGGGTGCTTGAAGTCGATGCCGGCGATGTCACTTGCGAGTTCCTCGACTTTCTCAGATGGTCCCTGAGCGATGATCAGGTGACAGGTCTCACACGAATGCGATATTGCCTTTCCCTCCGAGTTCTGCATCATGCCGTCGTGACATCGAAAACAGCCATCATTGACGAAATGGCTCAGATTGTTTTCGCGCTGGCGGTAGTCTGTGCGCATTTCAGGGAAGAAGCTGGCGTCGTAGATTGTTTTCAACATATCTGCCGCTTGCTCAATCGAAGTCTTCGCAGAATCTGCAAATGCAGGAAACTTTGACTTGTAGTATTCAAAAAGACCAGATTCAATTGCAGCGAGAGCCTCTTCCTTGGTCGAGTAGTCAGCGTTGAGAAGGCCCAGCCCCACCTGCCGGATGTAAGGAAGTCTCGTAGATATGCTTCCTGATGAAAGAGCCAGATTGATCGATTTGGCTGGGGGAAGGAAAGCATGGCTTGGCCTGTTGTGGCAGTCCATGCAGTCGAACTTCCTGATCTCAGTCGCCGGATCATTGATGTCCGGAATATCTTCTGACGGATCAGTGTAGATTACAGTTTCGCCTTCCGAAGTGACGAGTCGTACCCACGGAATATTTTCGCGTTTGGGATCGGTAGCAATATATTCGACATTGTTCGCTGAGAGCATGTGCCAGTGAATACCTCCGACTTCCCCTGTACGCGGGTTTCCACCACCGATTTTCATGAGCAACTTAGTCGTCCATGGAGAGTTCTGCTCGTCCGTTTTGTAGTATGTATGCGTGATCATTTTCTCGCCATAGAACTGACGTGGCCAATGGCATCCCTCGCAGGTCTCTTGAGCCGGGCGAAGACTATGTACGGGTGTTTCAATTGGGCGAGAGAATGTATTAAGAGCGGTAGCAAACAACTGCCGTATGCCGTCAAACTTGTATTTTACCCGGAATGACGCTCCCGGACCTATGTGACACTTTGCGCATGCAACTCGCGCATGAGCCGAATTGTGATAGGTCACGTTCTGTGGGCCCATGACTTCATGACACGTTTCCCCACAAAACTCAGTCGACTCGGTGGCGTCGTACGCCCTTGTGCCACCGTAAGCCGAGGCTATTATGAGAATTGCTGTTAACAGGAGAAACCGTCGGAGATTTCTGACATATGCCGGATCATATGGATCTATTGCAAGATTGAATTTGACTTTCTCGCCTCTTCGTCGCGCCGCTCTAACCTGAAGCCAGACAGAAATTAAGAAGAGCAGAACACCGACAACGCCTATAGATGGCACGATTATGAAGGTCAGAAGAGGAAGGTAGGGATTGTCTTCACTGCTGCCGACGTCAATAAGAAACAGCATCACAAACAGGAAGCCCGAGACAAGAATCAATGAGCCACCGATCGCGGCGAGTGGGTGTCTGAACAGTGTCCGTCTTCGTATCATCACTTCAGCCATTAGCTCGCTCCTATAGCAAAAAAATGAAATGCCTCACAAGAATACAAGATCAGTCCGATTACTGCAAGCGGAAAACACGCCAATTGTCTCACCTAAGAACGACATGTAACAAGTTTGCCGGAAGTTATCAGCATTAACAGGAGCACGGCTACAATAATCCCGGTAAACCGTTATAAATTAGAGACATAACACATGAATACGATTGACACCAGAATCCATTGCCCTTAACAAGCAACCTGGCCGTGGATTCTCTAATTGAGGTCCTTAATGTACGATAAAATCAGTCTTTATTGTGAAAAGTATCACATTTTCATTGACTAATACAGGAGATCATCTATTTTGTATCCCAATGTCGGCCGACCTGCTTTGCGACGCGAAATGAACCCTTGGAGCTTGTGTTGTGTCTGGAGATTTGATATGAGCACCTGTCTGAAATGGCTTCTGGCGGCGGTACTTGTTACGACCTTTGGATTTGCACCGGTGTTCGCGCAGTCTATCGAAGACTGCATAATGTGCCATGAAGACGAGGAACTGACTAAGGAACGGAACGGCAAGGAGGTTTCACTATTCATAGACCTCAGTGTATACGAGAAGACGGTTCATGGCGGGTTCGACTGCGTTGATTGTCACCAGGATCTATCAGGCGCAGATTTCCCTCATGACGAGGTGCTGGAACTTGTCGACTGCTCGATGTGCCACGATGACATTGCATCCATTTATGACGGAAGCCTGCACGGAAAGAAAGTAAGAGAGGGGGAGCCGCTTGCCCCTCATTGCTGGGATTGTCATGGCGCCCACGACATTTTTCCACCCAGTTCGCCAATTTCGAGAGTTACCAAATTCAACATTCCATATATGTGTGGATCGTGCCACAAAGAGGGCACTGCTGTCACCCAGAAATACGATATTCCTAAAGACAGCATCCTCACGCACTACTCTGAGAGTATTCATGGAGTTGGCCTCTACCAGATGGGGCTGACGGTTACGGCGGTCTGTAGCGATTGTCATACGGCTCACAATGTCCTTCCACACACCGATCCAAGATCGTCTATTTACAGAGAAAATGTTCCGAAGACGTGCGAGAAATGCCACGGGCAGATTGAGGAAGTTCACCGAAAGGTCATCCGTGGAGAAGTATGGAGAAAAGAGCCGGACAAAGTCCCGATCTGCGTCGACTGCCACTCTCCGCATGAAATCCGGCAAGTCTTCTACGATGAGGGAATCTCGAACAAAGACTGCTTGAATTGCCATCAGAAGAAGGATCTCGTGATGGTATCCGACGGGGACACAGTCTCACTCTATGTAGAGTCTGAAGAGCTTTACGGCTCTATGCACAGAGGTGTAACATGTGCACAGTGTCATACCGGAGCGAGTCTTGAACATGACCGTCCCTGTGAAACAGTTGCTGATAAAGTGGACTGCTCCATTTGTCACGCCGAAGTTGAGGCGATGTACTTCAGCGGCATTCATGGATCGCTTGCGGAGCGAGGGGACAAGAAGGCGCCCGACTGCACCGACTGTCACGGTGTTCACGGCGTACTCGGAAAGACAGACGACAAATCCCCGACTTTCCCGATAAACGTGCCGCAGCTCTGCGGGAATTGTCACCGTGAAGGCATGCAGGCTTCCGAGCGATATGCCAACGGCGAGCGGGATGTTGTGGAAGAATACTCCATGGGAATCCATGGCAAGGGGCTGCTCGAGAGTGGCCTGGTGGTGACAGCAATGTGCACCGACTGCCACACTGCACACATGGAGCTTCCGCCATCTGATCCGAGATCGACGGTTAATAGGGATAACATCGCCGCGACCTGCGCAACGTGCCACAATGGCATTTATGAGCAGTTCTCGAAGAGTATTCACTCACCACTGGTCACTCACACGGAGGAACGTCTGCCCGTCTGCAACGATTGTCATCAGTCGCACACTATCATCCGCGCTGATCAGGTCGGATTCAGACTCAAAATAATGAATCAGTGTGGGAAGTGCCACGCGGATGTAACGGAAACATATTTCGAGACATTCCACGGCAAGGTTTCGAAGCTCGGCTATGCTGCGGCAGCCAAGTGCTATGACTGTCACGGTGCGCACAACATCCTGCCACCGGTGAATACCCATTCGACGTTGTCACGACAAAACATCGTGGCAACATGTGCGAAGTGTCATCCCGGATCGCACAGGCAGTTCGCGGGGTATCTTACACATGCGACTCATCACGATCGCGCCAAGTATCCGATTCTATTCTATACATTCTGGTTCATGACCTCTCTCCTGCTCGGGACTCTCATTATCGCCGGCACGCACACTCTCCTCTGGATGCCGAAGTCATTCCAGATGATGAGGGAGCATAAGGCTCTGCGCAGTAAATATCACGGCCACCTTGAATACAGACGGTTCAAACCGCTACATAGTGGGCTCCATTTCCTGGTCGTTATCAGTTTCCTGGGACTCGCAGTGACCGGCATGACCCTGAAATTCTCATATCTTGGATGGGCGCGATGGCTCTCTGGGATGCTCGGTGGCTTTGAATCAGCGGGCTATATTCACAGGATGTGTGCTATTATCACGTTCTTCTACTTCATAGCTCACATTGTCGATCGAATAGTGACCAAGGTATCATCGAAGAAGAGCTGGAAAGATGTCCTCACAGGATCAAACTCGATGCTGCCTAACAAGAATGACTGGCGCGAGTTCAAGGCCACTATCAAGTGGTTCTTCGGCGCGGGACCCCGTCCCAATTACGGCCGCTGGACCTATTGGGAAAAATTCGACTATTTCGCAGTCTTCTGGGGAGTCGCAATAATCGGATCGACAGGGCTTGTACTCTGGTTCCCGGAGTTTTTCACACTGTTCCTGCCGGGATGGATCATCAATGTTGCGACAATCATCCACTCAGACGAGGCCCTGCTCGCGGTGGCATTCATATTCACCGTGCATTTCTTCAACACTCATTTCCGCCCCGACAAATTCCCGATGGATACGGTCATATTCACCGGCCGAGTACCGCTTGAAGAACTCAAGCAGGATCGTCCCGGCGAATACCGCGAACTTGTCGAATCGCGTCAGATCAAAAAGCACCTTGTAGAACCGCTGCCGCCCGTGCTGGTGAAATTCATCAGAGTATTCGGATCCGTAGCGCTATTCATCGGACTGTCGCTAATCATTTTGATTATCTACGCAGAGATATTTGGATACAGATAGAGACGGGTAGGGTGGAACGCGTTCCACCGATTCATCCACGGGTAGGATGGTGGAACATGTTCCACCCTACTTGGCTATTTCGATAGGATTTTGTTTGTTGAGGATGGACACTAATTTACTACAGCTTGGATATTGGAATTTTGTCTCTTTGGAATTGACTCCAGAGTTGGATACTGTATCTTATCCTCAAAACACAGCAGGCGGATTTTTCATCGGGATTACACTTCAGAAGGAAGGCGTGGTGCCGGTGATTTATGATCTTTGCTTCTGAAGGAAAGAAACTCGGCCTAAAAGGAGAGTGATAATGTGCAGAGCTCTGATTTCCCTAATAATACTGCTGTTTATGTGTCCGAACGGCTTTTCACAGATTGAACCTGCAGAGCACGAACTCGACAACTACGTCCGTTCCAAACCCTCAGCGGATCTACATTTGTCCATTAATGATCTAAATATTACGACAATCGTAGCGAAAAGTAACGAGAATTTCTGTGGAGCCCTAATGAATCCATATCCCGTGCCTAATGAGCACGCTCTGAGATCGGCTTTGTCGAGTCTACAGCCATTGCGTTCTGAACAGGAGCGTCTAATCCGCTTGACACAGAAACTCATGAAAGATAGTCTCAAGATTTCTGATCCTCCCTGCAATGCCACTATTCTCCTACTAAAATCTCGTGCAATGAACATCTTTGTTTTGCAGGAGTATTTGAAGGGCAAGCTGGCGCAGAAGGAAATAGATGACACTGGGAAAGCGATATGGGACAGCTTAAGGCCGACAGTCGATCTTGTCGATGCTGACACTAAGTTAAGCTTATTTGGAAGTCTTGCAGATCTGACGATTGCAGGAGTGGCCTACAGTTACGGGAATGCGCGCTCTGCAACTGCTGTCTTGAGATCAGGATTGGTAATTGAGCAATTCTATTGGCAGGCCTTTCCCCAATACTATGGCACAGAATCGGACTACATTAGAACTGAAGTAGTTATTTCCGGCTTTGTGACGCTCCTCGAAAAAGAGGAGATTAGTGGAGTGGATATCATTTCTGAGCAGATTGACCAGTATACAGAAATTGTGCGCAAACTCATGAGTCGGTAGCGTATATCAAGCCCTTTTCGGAAACTGTCTGCCAACTGTACACTTTGGGGTGGATAATAAGCGTAAATCGCTTCATCCATATCCTTTTTACCATTTCAGCTTGATCATTGCTCACAGACCATCTGAGCGCCACAGCAGACTATTCTTCAAGCAATTACTGCCCCATCGATAGATTGACCAAATTGGTGTGGGAGTTTTATTGTGAGGCGAGGGATATAAGAGATAAGAAGATTCATCCCGCAACCTTTCCGATTTCTCTGGCCTGCAAAGTGGTGATCTACTTTAATATCTGTGTCATATTCAGTTCAAATTCCGCCAGCTGGCTATACACATCGAATTTCAATTCGAGTGTGACCATTACATAATTATGATAAGTCCCTTCAGGCCTAAAGGCCAACTCAACAATCCTTTTGACCCTTTTCAGGACAAATGCGAGATTACTGCATGCCTCACATGACTTGCCATTACAACTTTGCTGAATGACGGCCAAGAGAGATCCTACCTCCTCTATCGGCTCGGCCAGATCATTTCTCTCCATAAGATTATCGGCTAAAGCCCAAACAGAGGAGCCAGCATGAGTGGAAGAATCCAGACCAGCATCAATCTCAGCTTGCCATACAGCAGTCATTGTTTCGCATACAGCTGATCCCAAAGTCTCGACCATATAGAGCTGCGTCACTGCCATCAACAGTGAGATATATTCGATCGTTCTTTTATGTTTTTCGAGATCAATTGAATAGGTGATAATTGTGTCTTGGACAGGGCCGTCCGGATATCGTTGTAATAGTGTGTCACAGAGTGCTTCTGCAGCGTAAATGGCTTCAAGTTTGGAAATCTGGTCCTGAAATATCTCTGAAATCTCTCGACTATCTTCGGAACTGCTAACTTCGCTGCCTTCAAATATAAGCAAAACTTGCTCTGCAAAGCGACGGAAATCATAGTTGTCAGCTGTAGTGGCAGATGGGGAAAACACTTCTGCTCTAAGATCGACTCTGTCGCTGTTGATAAACATAATGCACTCAAATGCCCACAGAACGATCATTAGCCACATAGATCTTTTCATTATCATTTCCTTCCTTTAGATGATACGTGTACGAAATTTCAGATTAATCCATTGATTTCTGTCTGTCAGTACAATCGCCCTGACTTCGTGATTGATAATACTCCTGCTAATCCACATCACGATAGTCCACGCCACAAGGTATTTGCTGATCGATTCTAATAGCCCTCACTCCCCAAGATTGAATCGTAATAGACTTCAAATTGTGCGAGTTCTTCATCTGCCCTTCTATCGAAATATTGCCAGTCGTTAAAAGGTATATTGATCCCTTTGGAGATCTGCCCAAGTATGAAGCTGTACCTTCCAAATGCGTTGTCTATGTGTATCAAGGCATCCCATGCCGCGTTACCACTGCAGTTCTGACGGAGAAGCAGTATGTACTCCTCTATTAGCTTCTCTCTCGCAATTACCTTTGGATTTATCTTATGATCCTTTGAGTTCAGGCATGCATCCTGTACCTCTAATCTATATTCGATCATCTCACGGTAGTAGAGATCCCTTAACGCTATATGCTCTGCCCATCGCTGCTCCTGTTCTAAAATGTTCGCATAGGATTCGATTGAATCAATGAGCGGAAAAAGGAACTCGCCCATTAAGATTGAGTCTTTGTACAACTCCGCAGCCCTAATAGCATCAAATCGCGCGATACTCATTTGCAGTGGATATCCCATAGCGCCTGTGCCCCTGTAATCCTGAACTTGCCCGATAAGATCAATATAGCGGATAAATCGTTTGTCTCGGTTATTCTCTTCATTGAGCAGACTGATCTCAATTCGCCACTGGGCAATGTTTGGGGAATTCGAATCTAGCAAGATAAGTGAATCATACTTCGAAGTAATCACATTCCTGATCTGCATCCGTCCATTGATGGAGAGGCAAGAGTCTGAATGTAGCTGCTCACTCAGAATCTCTATTGCTGTGATCATTCGATCTGATTCGGTCTGCGAGCAGGAAAGGCAAGCTGCGCAGAGTAGAGTAAGAATCAGTGCGCCTAAAGGCGCATTCAAGCTTTTCGCGACCGTGTCTAGTAGTATTAACCGCACCTGTGAATAATCCCCTTTCATATTCAGTATAGGCAACTCGGCATAACTAGTCAACACAAACCTAAACAAGACGTTTCGTGGTCAACCTGCCCCAACTGACTTATGATTATCTGTGGCGAATCCGCAAAAGCACTGCCCCCAATTCCTGATGTGAGAGTGAGCCAGCTCATTTGAGCTTGTGTGTCCAAAATGTGACTACGGACCGTCCAGATGCATATAAAGTACTCCAAATGGGTTTGCGCGAATTCACCCTATATATCAAGGCTTGCAGAGGGATGCGGTTATTGACAGAGACTTACAAAAATGTTCAAAATGGATTTTGAGTCCAGTGCGTCTACCAATTTCACCACTCCGGCATGTGAGCGTTCGAGACGCGAAGTCAAGTTTATTATGATTTTGCTGTGAAGTCAAGCGGAAAGGGGAAATGCTGTGGGAGCCTCGACAAACCTCATCTGATTGGTTTCAGATGGAATTGCGCATTGCGATGAAATCGTCTATGGTATGAAAATGCCCATCCTAAGGCAAATCACTTGTTGACAAAGTTGTTTTATTGCTTATACTTAAAAGAATAACGGATTTTACCCGCCATTAATGTGGATTGAATAGGTTTATGTTTATTCGTGCGCATCCGAACAGAACTCTTCTTAGTGAAGTCGGATGCCGCAGCGAGGTCGGTGTTCGACCCTCGCAACTCGAAAGGCACATAGAATATGAGAACGACAGCATCGAAGATTAGTAATGACAACATGTCAGCCGCAACCCTGCGACTCTGTCTGGCTTGCCTGGCAATTGTCCTTGCGCTCGGAATCTCTGACGTTAACGCAGGGCAAATGCAGTACACCTCCGAATTCTCACAATCTGATTTTCAACTCGACGAAGCTAATGGCTTCGATATCGTCCGTATGCGTCAGTGTGACTATCTCACCAATCTGGGGCAGCCGTGGCTTCCGTGCAAGGTATTAAGAATTGCCCTGCCGCAAGGATTGAATGTGCAATCACTCCGCGTAGTATCTTCGGATGAAGTGGTCTTGCCGGGGACATATTCCATCTTCCCCGCTCAGCCTCCACTGAGAATAAGCGAATCGACGGATGATGCAGTCTTCATCGAACCGGATGTTTCAGTCTATGCATCGAGTGACCGCTATCCCTCTGAGATGGCTCGATTCGTATCACAATCTGACGTTGCTGGGCAGGCATTCGCGACAGTAAAAATTTGCCCGTTGCAATATGTTCCTTCAGAGAAGAAACTGATCCTGCAGACTTCGGTTACATTCATACTCGAAGGAACCGATGATTACGTCTGCGGCGATTATCTCTCCCCTGCAGCTTCTCAGAAGAGCAGACTCGTTTACGAGAGACTGCTTAGCGAGATCGCATCCAATCCCGAGGACGCTAATCCAATCGTTGCGACTCCCGACAAGATGTCGACAACTATGCTCCCAACAGGACCGTTTGACCACGTGATCATAGCGAATTCGACCGATGCACCCTATTACTCCGATCTGGTCGACTGGCACAACAAGAAGGGTGTGAGAGATACGGTTGTCACTACGACATATATATACGGCACCTACAGCGGTAGCAATAATCAGGAGAAGATTCGCAATTTCGTTATCGATGCCCATGACAACTGGGGCACGATCTACTTCCTGATTGGTGGAGAGCATGGGGATGTGCCATTCAAATCGAAGATTTACGAGGGCGAGACTATCCCAAGTGATCATTATTACGCGGACTATGACGACGACTGGGATGTCGAGGTCTTCGTCGGGCGAGTGACTGCAGATGATCCGACGCAGATACAGCGATTCATCGACAAAGTCCTGAAATACGAAATCGATCCGGAGTTATCGAACTACATTCTTGATGCCACTATTCTCGGAATGGACCTTACAATCGCAACTGACCCGCCATACTACACATTGACTGCAGGTGAGGAACTTAAAGAACTGATCGACACCGCATATATTCCCTCGAACTTCGATGTAATCAAGATATATGACAGCCAGTCCAGCAATCATCTCTCTGATTTGATAAGCGCGATGAATGACGGGCAGAATCTCTTCAATCATTGCGATCACAGCAACTACAGCGTAATGGGCACGGGTGACCGGAATCACGGCCAGTATATCAGCAGCAACAATGTAGATGCATTCACGAATACAGGCAGAATGAGTGTAATCTTCTCGATAGGCTGTCATGCAAATGAAATGGATTATAATGACTGCATAGCCGAACACTTTGTAATCTACAACGACCTGAAGGGTGGCGTCGCCTTTACCGGCAACACGCGCAGCGGCTGGTTCTATGTCGGCGATCCGCTTTCGCTGTCGTCGGCGATGGACATATACTGGTGGGAAGCGCTTTTCAGCGGGAGCATGTACCGATTGGGCGATGCAATGGCGTATGCGAAGAACAGTTGCCCCGGCTCCGGTATCTGGCAGTATTGTCAATACACGCTCAGCCTTCTCGGAGAACCGGAAATGCCGGTTTGGACAGATTCTCCGGACAGCTTCACTGTCTCGTATCCACCACTCCTGCCGACAGGATCATCGCAGTTTGCAGTGCATGTCGATGAATTCGGCGGCGGAGTGGTCGAAGCCGCTTATGTCTGCTTGTGGATCGATGGCGAAGTCTTCGAGACCGGCTACACGAACAGCTTAGGAAATGTGACTCTCATACCCGCACCGGAGTCGCTCGGTGAGATGCATGTCACCGTCACGAAACACAATTTCTTGCCGTATCAGAACACTGCCGAGGTCACCGATGTCAATCTTCCTCCGCTGTGTCAATGCCCCGGTGATACGAGCATATTCCTCTGCGACCTTGCAGAGGTCTGCTTCCCGGTTGGCTGCTATGATCCGAACGGTAATCTCCAGTCGGGTCCGACACTGCTTTCCGGTCCCGGCGAAATCGCCAACGGTGAATGGTGCTATATGCCATCGGGCAGCGAGACGGTCGCACTGACTATCGAGTGTATCGATTCGGAAGGTCTGGAGTGTCAGAGCACATTCGATGTCATGATCCGCGTTAATGTTGCGCCGACCTGCATTCCGCCAGCCGACACGACCTACGTCCAATGTGTTCCGGCTATGGTTTCACGAATGGTGTCGGTGTTCGATCCCGACGGCAATATAGTCGGGTGCGAAGTCATATCAGGACCGGGAGCCATGGTTCATGGCGCGTGGAAATATACACCTCCGATGGGTGTGGACACTGCCGATGTAACGGTGAGATGCACTGATGAATGCGGTGAATTCTGCGAGACGAGTTTTCAGGTCATTTTCGATATCAACTATGCGCCCGTCTGCGTGCAACCGACAGATACAACAGTCGTGCACTGCGGTGCACCGTCGGCAATAAGTTTGCCAGTCGTATCGTTCGATCCCGATGGTGGCACTCCTGATTGCGAGATCACTGTCGGACCGGGCTCGATAGTCGATGGATACTGGCAGTATACTCCATCGATGAGTGAGATTGTTTACGTGACTATTGCGTGCACCGATGATTGCGGAGCTTTCTGCGAGAATACATTTACGGTAGGTTTCGATCTTAATGATCCTCCGGTCTGCTCGGATGAGAGAGATACCACCGTACTCGCCTGCTCGGAAGATCAGATGGATATTCAGCTGGCAACTGTAGATCCGAACGACAACATAGTCGATTGGGAGATTCTTGAGGGTCCCGGATCCGTTGCCGATGGATATTGGCAATATGCCCCGTCGATCGGCGATACGGTGGATGTAACGGTGCGCTGCACCGATGACTGCGGTGAATATTGTGATGAAAGTTTCCGAGCCATTTTTGAATTCAACTCGCCGCCGGTCTGCGGATCGAGAGGCGATACAACAGTCTCGATGGTGTCCCTTGAGACGATATTCGTTCCGGTGTCGGCGACGGATCCAGACGGCAACCTTGCCGGTTGCTCTGTGACCGAAGGTCCGGGTGAGGTTGTAGATGGCAACTGGCAATACACTCCGACCGGCCCGGACACTCTTGACATAACCGTCACATTCGTTGATGAATGCGCTGCGACCTGCGATCTCCAATTCACTGTCACGGTTCTCATGTTTGACTGCGGCGATGTCACCAGCGATGGTGCAACAGACATTGATGATGTCGTCTACCTGATTGCGTATATCTTCACAGGTGGCCCCGCCCCCGACCCTGTGGAGGCAGGAGATGTTGACTGTTCCGGCGCTGTAGATATAGATGACGCGGTTTACCTGATAGCTTTCATCTTTTCGGGTGGTCCTGCGCCGTGTGAGGGCTGCCAGTAGCAGGGTAGTAGGGCAGGATTCCCCGAAGCCTGCCAGAAGCTGTAGGTCAAAGCCCTGCGCTTTTGACAATCATGCGCAGCATGAAATGGGACGTCAAAACAACGCCACACGTTCCGCGTGGGGACATGGCGGGCTTGGGTCAATCCTGCCCTGCGGTCCGGTCGA
>JAHJOQ010000089.1 GCA_018820315.1 Candidatus Zixiibacteriota bacterium
AGGTCGGAACCCCTGTGGTTCCGACTCTTGAGCGGAGCAGGTCGGAACTCCCGCAGTTCCGACTCCTTAAGTTTCAAAATATGATTGATTTTGGCGATGACTTACGCTAACCTTCACACATGCGCAATGTCCACAGGTTCTTCGAAGAGGGCAACTTGTACTTTCTGACGCACGTTACCTTTGATCGTCAACCAATCCTGATCGACCACATTGACCTCGTGCACGATTCAATTGACAAACACAAGAGGGATTCCGCTTTCGAATTAATCGCCTGGGTAGTACTGCATGATCACTGGCACTGCATCATCAATCCCCAGGAGAATGATCTGGCAGATCTGACGAAGCGAATCAAGTTGTCCTTTGCTATGCGATTTCTGAAACGAGCGGGGCAGAAGTCGGGACGAACATGGCAGAACCGCTACTGGGATCACATCATAAGGAATTCGGAAGACATGAACAATCATCTCGACTATATTCATTACAATCCGGTGAAGCACGGATATGTGACGGCGCCTTTGGATTGGGAGCACTCTTCGTTTCATAAGTTTGTTGATGAAGGATTGTACAGACCAGACTGGGGGGCGAAGAGGGAAATCGGTTTCTCAGGGAGATTTGGTGAATGAGTTGTGACAATTCAAGAGTCGGAACCACAGGGGTTCCGACCTACCTCGCTATTGTACAGGCGGTTGGCGATCTCGCTTGACCGAAGAGGCACAGATGTCGTATCATGTGCTTGCCCGGATTGATATAGTCAGCTTACGCAAATCGGCAGACCTGCTGTGAGAGCAGTTTCTCAAGGGGTGCCTTAGCTGCGTAGAGGCGAAGACAAGGATATAATAAATAATGCGAACTCTAGGGGTAGCTATGGAACAGATTACCGCAGCATTGATCGGTGGCTTTCTGGCCGCCGGAACTGGTTGGCTTCTTCAATCGCGTCTTGAGGCCTCTCGACTTAGTCGCACAAAGAGGCTCTTGATTATTGGCATTGTCGACGACCTGAAGTCATCGATCGAGCTCTATTCCCGTGTGATTGACGAGTGGGAAAAGAGCCAGACCATTTGGTTTACAACTTTGAATGAACTGAGGGAATCAAGACAAACATATCTGAAGAATCGCGATTGGTTGGTGCTACTCAAGGATGAATCTTTCAGGCAGAGAATATTCAAATACTATCACAGAAGCACAGACCATATCAATCTTCTGGAAAGCCAACAGCGCCGAAAGTACGACATTCAGGCGAAGCTCAACGAAGTTGTTAGAGATATTCGGCTCCGCAACGAATCTTTATCTTTGGAGGAAGAGCGACAGTTAGTAATTCGGGCAATGCACGCAGAGGATCGAGAACTGGATGGCCTCAGCAAGCTGATTCCTCAAAGCATACAACACTTGCGTGACTACAGGGACGAAGCTAAGGACCTGTCCGAGGTACTTGAGAAAGGTAAGAATCACTAGGTGGCAGGCAGAGTCTATCAATGAGCGTACTGCCAGACGTCATAGGACCAAATCTAACCGTCGTATTCTGCGGAACGGCTGTGAGCAACGAATCCGCGCAACGCAAAGCGTATTACGCTGGGCCGGGCAACTCATTCTGGAAGACATTGCACGATGTCGGATTGACTCAGTGGCGATTAGAGCCAGAGGAGTACAAGTCGATTACGCGTTATGGTTTGGGTCTCACCGATCTGGTTAAGACCGTTTCGGGCACCGACGCCACTCTCTCCCGTGATCACTTCAACGTGGAGCGCTTCCGCAAGCTGATCCTAAGGCACCAGCCTAAAATCGTCGCATTCACGAGCAAGACGGCAGCTCAGAAATATGTGCGACATCGTGTCGACTACGGATTGCTCAAGGAGACTATCGGAAAAACGAAGCTCCATGTCCTGCCCTCCCCTTCCGGCGCGGCAAGGCGGTACTGGAGTGACAAGCCGTGGAGGGAGTTGGCTAGGCTGTCGAAAATATTGGGGTAAGCATGTTCCTCTTTGATTCGCTTGAGTGTTCAGAGATTGTCAACATCACTCCGTCCCGCTCCGCGTGACTCCGGATCACTGACCTACAGCTTCATGGATAAAAAAAGGTGGAGGGGGTGTCGAGGATGACAACCCCCTCCGGGTACTGTATCGAGGATACGTAGTAGGGTTATACGAAGTGGGCTGATATAGCAATCAACCCTCTATTTTTTTCTTCTATTCCTTTTACATCCCAACAGTCTTTTTGATCCAATCTGTTCCAACAGATTTTGGACGGGTGATCGCTGTGCCGAGCGCGCGGTTGACAACCAACTGCGAGCACATACCCATCGCACGTGAAACCGCGAAGAGAACCGTGTAGTACGGGAACTCTCTCAGGTTGAAATGATACAGGATCGAGCCGGAACCGGCATCGACATTCGGCTGCGGGTTCTTCGCCTTGCCATGCTCTTTGAGCACGCCCGGGATAATCTCGAATACCTGCTTCACTGTCTTGTAGACATCATCATCGGAGCAGTACTTGGCGCCGAAATTGACGAACGCTACGAAACGCGGATCGGGGCAACGAAGGACAGCATGACCATATCCGGGGATAACCTGACCACCATTCAGAGTCTCCCATGCGAAATCCTTGAGCTGCTGATCGGTCGGCTGACCGCCGAATTTCTTGACAACTTCCAGAATCCATCCGAGACATTCCTGATTTGCCAGACCGTGCAGTGGGCCGGCGAGTCCATTCAGACCAGCTGAAACAGCATAGTACGGATCGGACAGAGCCGAACCGACTGTATGGCAACTGAACGCAGATACATTTCCGCCTTCATGATCGCAGTGCAGTGTCAGATAGAGCTGCATCGCTTTATAGAAATCGGGATCATCATTGCCGAGCATGTGGGCGTAGTTTGCTCCCCAGTCGAGCTTAGGATCGTGACGAATGCGCGGACCCTTGTTGTAGCGCAGACGATACACACCGGCGGCGAGTTCCGGGAGCTTTGCCAGAAGATTCAGTGAATCTTCGAGTGTCGGTTCCCAGTAATCGGTCTTCTTCATGCCTTCGGTATAGCGCTTGCGGAATTCGGACTCGCCTTCCATGACCAAGATGGCCGTGTCGAGCATACACATCGGATGCGCGTCCTTCGGCATGGCCTCCAGGACCTTCCAAACGTAGTCGGGGACACCGGCACGCTTGGCGTACTCAGCCTGAAGATCCTTCAGCTCGGATGCGTTGGGCAGGGCTCCGGTTAGCAGCAGGAAGAATATCTCTTCCGGAAGCTTGTCGGTCAGTTCAAGAATCGGGATACCGCGAATAATCAGGCCAGTGTCTGGTTCTACGAGCGAGGTATCACAGATCATACCCTTGACGCCGCGCATGCCACCATAGGCCTGTGCAACTGTCACCTGGGAAATCACATGATCGGCGTGATCCTTCGCGATCGCCTTGAGTTCCTCACGCAGTCCCGGTATCTGTGAGGCAAACTTGTCTTTCAAAGCGGACATCAATTTCTCCTTTCGGATATCTAACTATCTATCGCGCACCGGCGGAAACCATGGCAGCACAGGTGTCCTGCCCCCCAATTCGGTCAGGTCTTTGGTTCTGCTTGAGTCTTCCTCCGTCTTGCGCAATGTGAAAAGGTTCACAAATAAAAGCGTAACACTTCCAAATAATATCCGAGCAATGGTAATATCTCGGCCGAAAGATGTCAACTACTATTTGAGCCAATCTGAATAGATTCAAATTCTTACGTCCACGAGCGGTCTGCTCACTCGACACGGAAGCATGTCAGATCTTCGACGCCGATCGGCGTCAATATCTATCGTTTTTGTCATGAATCCACATATCAAGCTGGGCAGCGCTCCGAAGAAGAAATGTCTTGCGGGCACAATTTTAACGCCATATCATTTGAGCCGATTGGCTTCGGCCTGGAGGGAAAATTGGATGAAATGCGTATTCTGTGACATCATTGCAGGTATTGAGAAAGCGGACATTTTCCATGAAGATGATGATGTGTTCGTTTTTCGCGATCATTTCCCGAGAGCTCCAACTCATCTCCTGATATGCCCCAAGAAGCATTACACTGATCTTATGGACGCCCCTCCCGAGATTATGCCGAAGATGCACGAAGCAGTACGAATTGTCGCAAGGAAACTGGGTGCCGACACCGGCGGTTTTCGTCTGATTGTCAACAATGGTTCGACGGCCGGTCAGATAGTATTTCACCTGCATTATCACTTCCTGACACATTGCGAAATTAAGTAGACCCATCTCAAAGCAGCACAGAGATTAGAACGCTTAGCTCGCGATAAAAACCACTGGACTTCTCGCCGGGGTGCGTCTCGATTCGATCATTCCGGTAACTCCTGTGCTGATTTTTTGACCGCCATGATCCATTACCGCTTGTCAACAGCAGTGAATTTACTATCTTGGCGCCGTTGGAGTACTATGATGATTGAACCGGAAACACTGAAAATACTTGAATTTGACAAGATCCGCCTGTTGCTCGCGGGCAAGTCTCTCACACCTGCGGGCAAAGAACTGGCGCTCGGCATTTCTCCCATCGAGTCAGACTCCGATCTCAACCGCAGACTGGATGAAACCACCGAGATGGCAGAGATCATAAGCTTTGAAGAGCCATTTCCGCTACAGCGCGTAGATGACGCAGATCGCCTCCTCGCATTTGTTTCTACTGAGGGCACATTTCTCGATCCCGAAGAGCTTCTTAAGCTGAAGATATTCCTGGAGATTTGCGGCAGACTCAGGAAATACGTGAAGAACAAAGCCGAGAAGTATCCTCTGATGGCCGCGTATCTCCTTGCGATCAAAGAACAGCAGGAGATTATCAACGCCATCGATAGCGCAATTGACAGCACAGGCGAAGTGAAGGACTCGGCCTCCCCCGCGTTGCGCAGGATCAGGATCGAGAAAGGGTCAATCCGTAACAAGGTACTCAACAAACTCGAGAGCATGATTCGATCCCGCGCAACTCATGGGAGCCGTCAGGATGATTTAGTGACGATTCGCGATGGGCGGTACGTGATTCCGGTTGCAGAGAACGATTTCACTTCCAGATCCGGCGTGGTACATGACAGATCTAAGTCCGGAGCGACTCTTTTTGTCGAGCCGATGGAGACTGTGGAATTGAATAACAAGCTCCGGAAACTCGATTCAGACGAGGAGAAGGAGATCGAACGAATCCTCCTCTCTATCTCAGATCTTGTAAGGACTCAGATTTCGGCGCTGGATGAGAACTACAGGATAATAGCAGTCACAGATTTTATTCACACGCGAGGCGTCATGTCGATTCAACTCGATGCGAATCGACCATCGATTGTCGCCGAGAGCAGACTGCGGCTTGTAGATGCCCGCCATCCCCTGCTCCTTCTGAAAGCAGCGAATGCGTCAGAGGTAGTCCCGATGACGCTGTCGCTCGGAGGGAAGTACGACGCTCTCGTGGTAACCGGTCCCAATACCGGAGGCAAGACAGTCGCACTCAAGACACTCGGTCTGCTGACCCTGATGGCTCGCTCAGGCCTTCACGTCCCGGCTGACAAGGAATCGGAGGTCGGCTCGATTCACAGGATATTTGCGGATATCGGCGATGAGCAGTCGATTGAACTGTCGTTGTCGACATTTTCATCGCACCTTGCGCGCATCATTCACGCAGTAGAGAACTGTGACAGCCACACACTCATCCTGCTAGATGAGATCGGTGCAGGCACAGATCCCAAAGAAGGATCTGCACTCGGTGAGTCGATTCTAAAACACATTCTTCAACGGGAGAGCATGGCCTTCGTAACAACACATTATTCGGCGCTTAAGACACTACCCGAGAAATACCCCAGAATAGGAAATGCTTCGCTTGAATTCGATAGAGAAACATTGAAGCCAACGTACCGGTTCAGAGTCGGCCTTCCCGGGTCCAGCTATGCAATCGAAATCGCCCGCAGGCTCGGCATGCCTCGTGACATTGTAGACAATGCGGAATCGCTTGTGGATACTCAAGAGAGAAGTCTCGGGAACTTACTCGAAAAACTCGAAGTGGAGCTGAAGGAGTCTCGCAAAGCTAAGATTTCTCTTGTCGAACAGAAAAACAAGCTTGAGGCTGACGTCTTGAAGCTCAATGATCGTGAAGCCGGGCTGAGAAAAAGAGAAGAAAATCTGAAACGGAAAGAGGTCGATGAATCCAGTGCGCTCGTGGACCAAACACGTCGAGAACTGGAGGAGTTGGTAAAGGAAATTCGTGAAAAGCAGGCCGACAAAGGCCTCGTCAAAGAAGCACATGCTAGGATCCGTGATCTTGACGAATCCTTCGAGCAGAAAAGAAGCCGTCTGGAACCGAGAAAGCGATTGAAAACCGAAGACCTCTGCCAGGGTGATTCAGTCTGGGTGGAAACACTTCAAACATCAGGGGAACTGCTTCAGTACATCTCCAGATCAAAGAGCTGGAAAGTGCAGATAGGTAGTATGGTTTCCACGGTGAGGAGCGAATTTCTGTCGAGGATTAATGAGGGTGATTCGAAGCCAGCCCTGCCAGCTGGCGTGAATTATGCGCCATTCGAAGATATTTCTCCTCAGGTCTCGGTAATAGGTATGACGGTGGAAGAGGCAAAAGAGGTTGTAGAGAGATTGATCGATCGGGCCTCGGTATCCAATCTCGAAACAATCTACATCCTGCATGGCAAAGGGACCGGTGCGCTAAGGCGCGGGATGAAGGAGTACCTGTCTAAGCACAATATAGTCAAGGACTTCCGTCTCGGTTACGTCGGTGAAGGCAGTTCCGGAGTCACAGTTGTCACCTTGAAGCGTGACTAGTACTCCTTCATGATTCAATTTGTGGGTATAGCCGCTTGAGCTTGATTCTTGCGTTCTTTGTTGTGAATCGCCAGTCGACGCCCTTTTGACTCTGGTTGCGCTCTCTATGCCACTCACGCGCCTCTTTCCTTAACGTTTCAATGTGAGGTATCCTTCGATTAAGACATTGTCTTGTGAACACGCTCAACTCGATCTCCGCAATGTTCAGCCAACTCCCGTGCCTTGGTG
>JAHJOQ010000090.1 GCA_018820315.1 Candidatus Zixiibacteriota bacterium
CGCTACGCTCACTCCGACTTACCTGCTCTTGAACCATTCCTTTATCAACCTTTTTCCATTCTTCCCCCAGATCAGAAGGGGGGTACCTTTTACGTTCCGAGTCCCACACGACCATCAAAATCGGTGTTGACTAATGAGAGGATTTATTGCTTCTTGCGAATCAACAAAGCTTCGGGACTGCTCGGAAAATCAGATCCTTTCCGAGTACATTTAGAACGGAGACCTGAGTGAGGCAAAATGCAGATCATCAGTATATCGCGGGGTAGCCAGTCCGGGGGAACAGAATTCGCCACAGATCTTGCTAACAAGCTTGGATACGAATGCATAAGTAGGGAAGATCTTCTGGAGGAGGCGACTCGGCAAAAGATCCCGGTGGGCAAGCTCGAGACTTCCATCGTCAAACCACACATATTCTCAGAACGTCTGGCAATCGAGTTAGAGCACTACAAGGCTCTGGCCACGTCCATTTTGTGCGAAAAAGCCCTCGATCACGATATCATATATCACGGCCGCACCGGCCATCTGCTTCTACCGGGCGTAGACAATGTCCTTAGAATAAGAGTGGTCACAAGTGACGAACAACGGATAGCGTCGGTCATGAGCCGACTAAATCTTTCGCGAAATAGGGCTAAGCAGTATATCGAGGCGGTCGAAGAGGACAGGAGAAAGTGGGTCAGGAAGTGTTACAATGTGGAATGGGACGTGTTCACGCTGTACGATGTTGTATTGAATCTGAGTCAGGTGCACCCAGCCAATGCCGCAGCTGCAATCTGTTCCATGGCACAACTGCCGGAATTTCAGTCTACCCCGGCATCAAGAAGCGCTCTCCGGGATTTGCTGCTAGCAGCTAGGGCACGGTTGGCACTGCTCCGGGATGACAAGACGAGACCGATGAACCTGAAGTTAATGGCGAATAAGGGCGTCCTGCATGTAACTTACAGCTTTCAGCACGTTGATGATACGGATGCAATCACAGGTGCACTGCACTCATTGACCGGCGCCACAGAGATCGTCTGCACAGAAGCACAGAGTAATATTCTCTGGATTCAGGAGAGTTTCGATCCTGATGACAGCGCGTACGGAGACGTGCTATCGCTCGCCAATTCATGGGACGCCGCAGTAGAAGTCATCAAGATGACACCGGGAGAAGATTTTGCTCGATATCCAGTCAGGAAGGAGATCGCCAAAGAGGCCCTTGGATACTGGCTCGAGACGGGCATTATCGATGAAGTCGAAGAGTTGAACGATGGGGATCCGACCGACATCTCCAGAGTCTACGAAAAACTGATAACAGACGGCAGAGCAGGAGGGAAACGGATCATTGAGGGATCGCGAAAGACTCTGCTCAATGCCATTGATCGCTCCAGAGACTACCGGCTGATCGTGTTAGATAACATGTTTCTCTCAAAGACAACGGATACACGGAAGCATATGACCCAGGAATGGGTTAATGCGCTGTCCGAATCACTGAAAACTCCTGTGGTATCAATGAAGGAAATTCAGCAATTCTATCGCTTTGGAGCTAAACAGGTTTTCAGAATGGCTTTTTTTGCAATACTAAGTGCGTTGATTCTCGCTGCGATATTTCATTTTGACGATCAGATTATGGCGCTGTTGATGCGCGAAGGAACATCTTCAAGAATTCTGGCGACAACATGCATCGTTATCTTCATTCCGATCTTTGCATATGTATATAGCTCCGCCGTCGGATTGTTCCTGCGGATGATACAACTTGATTAGCTACGTGGTGGAGGAACGATGGAAGATCTGTTAATACATATTACGACCGGGTCAGCAATCCAGATTATTATTCTTGGATTCATCGGAGGTGTGCTGAGTGGTTTTATCGGAAGTGGCGGAGCCTTCTTCATGACACCAGGGATGATGAATCTGGGCGTTCAGGGCATCATGGCGGTCGGATCGAATATCACTCATAAATTCGGCAAGGCTCTTGTGGGGTCACGGAAGCATGGCGAGCTGGGACACGTCGACAAGAAGCTCGGTATCTTCATGTTGATTACCGCAGTGATTGGGATCAGACTGGCAGTATGGGTATCGAGCGCGCTTTTTGGCATCAGCGACACCCACGGCGAGAAAGGTGCTGCTGCAAACTTGTACATAAGCACCGTATTCGTGGTAATTCTGTCCGGCGTGGCAATCTCGATGGTCCTGGATGTCTTGAGGTCAAGGAAGGAGAGCGACACTGGTCCCTCCAAGAAGATAAGCGGCTTTCTTTCGAAGCTGCGACTCTTCCCTATGATCTATTTTCCAGTTGCTGATGTCAGAGTCTCTTTGTGGGCACTGCTTTTGGTTGGATTGTTCACCGGATATCTTGCCGGAACGATTGGAGTCGGCGGATTTGTCGGTGTGCCGGCCATGATATATGTCTTCGGCGTTCCAGCTGCTGTCGCGGCGGGCACGGAGCTGTTCCTGGCAATGTTCATGGGTGCATTCGGTGCAATAAACTACGCCTTTCTCGGATTTGTCGATATACGTCTTGTGGTGCTGCTGTACATCGGATCTTTACTCGGAATCTTCGTCGGGGCGTACGGAACCAAGGTGGTCAATGAAGTAGTCATCAGGCTCGTGACCGGTATCATCATTCTCCTGTGTGTTATCAGTCGTGTCATCGCTATTCCCATTTATCTGGCACAGTTGAATATGATTGGTTTTGTGGAACCATCGCAGTTCCCACTCCTCAACGATATCAGCAAGTATTTCCTTTACATCAGCGGGATCGGCGGCGTCACTGTGATCCTGATACAAGTAATACGGGCGTACATACGCAAGAGACGGGTTTACGCTACGATCGTTACAAGAACCGAATAATGTCATTGCAGGGAGGTATGGCTTATGAGCAGCCGTGGCCTTGATATTTGCATCATTGATGATGAGATTGTGGTTTGCAAGAGGCTCCAGCAGTATCTGAGTAAGATAGGTTACTCGGTGGAGACGTTTGTTGACAGTCAGACCGCCATTGGCCGTATAAACGAGAAGCGATTCGACATTGTCGTAACTGACATCCGCATGGACAACATTGATGGGATGCAGGTCTTGAACCACATCATGGAAAAAGGAGAAAGCACAAAGGTCATTCTCATAACTGGCTACGCAACGATCGAAATCGCCAGGGAAGCTCAGGCCAAGGGAGCCTTCGACTTCATTTCAAAACCGTTCAGACCCCAGGACCTGAAAGAGGTTATCGACCGGGCCGCACAACTAGCAGGATGAGATGAACAAGAACAGATCTGGAAAGAACTCCCTTTCCGAGATACTGCAGAACAATCTGACGTCTGCTTCTTCCGAGGCCAGCTCTGACTCAGAGGAGACCAGGATAAAGCAGTCGCTTCTTGAACGCCCTCGTTTTACTGTCAAAGCAAGACTCACACTCATTTTTGTTATCTTCTTTATCATCAGCGCCGCAGTTTCCGTGGCTGCGATGCTTATGCTATCGATGATCAATGATCGCGTGCAATTCGTGTCGCTGGCTGACAAGTTCGCCAACGAGATTCAATCTGCAAGACGCAGCGAGAAGAACTACTTTCTTTATGATTCCGACCTGGAGGAGGTGAGGCAACACGTCGACAGCGCCAACCACATATTGCGGCTTGCCGCGCTGGAATTGGGACACGTTGTCGGACGTCAGGAGATAGACAGCTTGCAGGAATACTTGACAAATTATGAGGTTCTCGTTGATACAATTCTCTCTCATGGGAACGATCCAGCATTCAAGGAATCGGAGAGCTTCAAGAGTGTATCGCAGTCTCTGAGAAGTTTCGGTTCCCAGATGCTTCAATTGTCCCTGGACGTCTCCCGCCAGGAACGACTTCTCATCTCCGGGACGATCGCCAATGCGAAGCGAGTTCACATTGCTCTGCTTGCTGTACTCCTGGGTTTCTCGGTTTTCATGGCGTCGTATATATCACGGCACATAATCTCGCGTCTAAGCAGGCTCATGACAGCTACACAGCGGTTTGCCAGCGGTGATTTTCTGCCGATTACACCGAAGCGCAAGTATCAAGACGAATTCTCGTATGTAGCAATCGCGCTGAACCATATGATGTACGAGTTGAATCGGAGGCAGAACATACTCGTCGAATCACACAAGCTCCGCGCGATCGGTAACCTTACAGCCGGGATAGCTCACGAGTTGAACAACCCTTTGAACAATATCATCTTGACATCAGAAATGCTCAAGGAAGGTATTAAGGACCTCTCTGACGAAGAACTTGCGGATATGATCAATGACCTGGTTACGCAGGGTAGGCGCGCAGAACAGGTCGTAAAGAACTTGCTTGACTTCGCTCGCGAGAGTGAAACTAGCTCGGAGCACCTGCACATTGAGACTCTGATAGAAGATACAGTCCGTCTCGCGAAAAACCAGATTAAATTGAGCGGAATTGAAATCAGCGAGGAGATTCCGGAGAATCTGCCCCCGATATACGGCGATAGAAAGCTTCTTGTCCAAGTTCTTCTCAACTTACTGCTGAACGCGATCGATGCGATGCCGGATGGCGGATCGCTCAAGGTCAGGGTGGCTCCGGAAGCCAAGACAGGATTTGTTTCTATTCATGTTTCCGACACTGGATGCGGTATTCCTGGTCACATTCTCGGATCAATCTTCACTCCGTTCTTCACGACCAAACCGACCGGCAAAGGTACCGGTTTAGGTCTTGCAGTGTCAAAGGGCATAATTGAGAAGCATGGCGGCAGCATTGAGGCGGATAGTAAATTAAACGAGGGGACCACGGTTACCGTGCACCTGCCGATTGTGCCAATCCCGGCGGACATCACCGATGGGCATAGTCAATCGAAGGAACACAATTCATCGAAAGGAAACGACAATTAGTCGTGACCGAAGGTGCCTTTGCTCAGCCGATCGGTTGTGAGGCTGATATTGACTTGGCATGCAGTAACACCTTTTACCTGAGAGGCAATCGCTACAAACGCATCCCGCACTTTGCTGTCTTTGACCGTGCCGCGCAAGGTAACAACGCCATTATTCGCTGCAACTGTTATCGGGATGTTCCACATCTTGTCATCTGAAGCTAATGCCGCCTTGACTTCACAAACCAGCGAAAGGTCTTCAAGCCCGCGAGCGGCTTCAGCGCTTGTTCTGAATTCCGGACGACCCACAGTCAGTGCAACAATCTCGCATATCGTATCTATCGTCATGTTCTCAGTGCTGAACGAAATATCATAGAGAGAGGGATCGCGCCAGTTCTCACCGCAGACATACTTGACCCAGAGCATTCTCTGCTCATCGATCTTGGCGACGTAATAGCTTGCCTCGTCGTAGTTCTTACCAGATTCCTCCATAACTGCCCTTACTCGTTCTTCCAGAGGTGCATAGAGATGCACTTTCAGAACATGCCTGATTCCTCTCAGAAAGAGCTGACCAGCGAACCCGTGGTATATGATGTTATCTTGTTTCACGGCATCGATTAGTGAACACTGAAGGAAAATCTGATTTCGCTCGTGTTCACGCGTCAACTTCTGCCATAATCCGGGAGATTTTTCAAGTTGTCGAAAGAGATCCTCTGCCATGATGTTGTACTTCTTTGCCCCTTCAAGAACCACTTCCCGATTCTTGCAGGTGTACTCCAACCTTTCCGACAATTGCTTCGCCAGCTCTGCCCCACGACTTTTTATGCCTCTGGAAATAGTAATGATTGCCATCCTGATCTCCTCTGTAGACTTGCAGGTCTAAGTTCCTTCAAGTCTGGCCTGTCAGCAAGTAGTCTCGCGCTTAAACAACATATTGATAATAGCAAAATCGACTCGCTGCGTCAAGGGATTGTGAATCAGGGTAGTGCGACTATTTGTAGTGCGAACTCTGAGTGGCGATGTGAGGTGACGACTACCGGAACTTGCATCTGATTCTGTCGGAAGCGTTCTTCAGACAGGTTGAGCCATCTTTTCAAGAAGCTCAGGCTCAGGTCGACATCTTAGACCCATCGAACGGTCTCGACCCTAGTGATCCACAAACGTGGAATGGCTACCCGTCCCACGCTGCCGCTCTCTTGAAGATCAGATTGGCGCCGATATGCTTCTTTAGACAGGAGCAAGATCATTTCGAACCATACTCTGGCTCGGTGCAGGATTCTGTCCAGGATAACGGTTGCAGTCGACACTGTTGATATATCAGACCTCGTGAGACGAAGATATTTGCCTACAGACATGCAGTATGCAGTACAGGATGGCATGGAGTGGAGTTCCCTGAGCACTCGAACAGTCAGGTGTTTTCCGCTCTTCTTTCTAACAATTTTCTAACAGCCAAGTCCTCTAAACTCAACTCAACTCGCTTGTACTTGCACCAACTTGCACGAACTTAACATATGAAAGGGCATCAAATTACGCGTAGTTTCATGTGTAATAAAAAGTTACGCGAAATCCCTAGCGTCGAATCCCTGCCTCTCCGCTTGATTTGTCGTGGCTCCTGTAAGATTATCCTAGACATAGACTTATGATCTCGCACATTGGGACTATGAAGTTCGTGTGCCCAGTTGTGAGTAATCAA
The DNA here is from genome assembly GCA_018820315.1 of Candidatus Zixiibacteriota bacterium. Lineage (NCBI taxonomy): Bacteria > Pseudomonadati > Candidatus Zixiibacteriota > Candidatus Zixiibacteriota bacterium. The sequence goes on from JAHJOQ010000090.1 coordinate 6,521, forward strand.
CAATCCGGAAATTCGTCACCGTTCGGATCGCAGGGAGCGTTGCCGCCAAGAAATACATGTCCTACCAAGCAGATGATATCATCAATATCTATATCTCAGTCACAGGCCTACGCTCATCATCGTGTCGGTGCGCGGCACAGTGGTAAGCGGGAGCGTGATGGTTGTGTCAGCCTCTCCGCTTGATTCATCAAGCTACCATTAAGATCATCCTGACACAAAGACAATCTCCTCCCGGTCATGCCAAACCTGCAGAATCACCGCCTAACCCAATGCTCCACCTATCGACTTTGCGCTGGCAGGAGGCAGTCAGCTGAAGTGCTGATGGCGGAGCTATCTCTACGAGCATAGTTCTGAAAAAAGTCTGAGTGGTGTGGAGTTGGAGTAAGACTTCAGAAGCAATACAGCCAAGCGGAGTAGATGGATAAATCAGGACGGTGGGGGTTCAGAGTTATCAGTCTGCATGACCCTTGAGGAACTGGATATCAGTTCGAGTACATTCCACGAGTTGCGTTGGGAGTATCACGAATCTCTGAGCAATCTGACACCGACTGATGCCTGTGTGGGAAAATCAAAATACGCCCAGGAGGAGTCGAACCCCCAACCTTCTGATCCGTAGTCAGACGCTCTATCCAATTGAGCTATGGGCGCATTGCAATCGATCAATTTACCGCAGGAGAGAGTTATGTCAAGTTTTTTTTCTGAATGCCGTTGCTCTCGAGTGAGTGGTCTTGTGCATTTGGACATTGCCGTCATTACGATATATCATCACCTGATCGGAGCAGCAGATTGTGGTTGAATGTCTTTGCTCTATGCATATATTGATAAAACTTTTCCTAAGAAGCGGAGAAGTTGCTCATCGGAGAGGTGTCCGAGTTGGTCGAAGGAGCGCGCCTGGAAAGTGCGTAGGCCCCAAAAGGGTCTCCAGGGTTCGAATCCCTGCCTCTCCGCTTGAATTCTTTCTAACAAATTATTACCCCCTATCTTACAGAAAGTTATTGACACAAAGTTCTCCGCTAGTTGGAGTTTCTAACAGAATTCTCACAGGAGAACACGTGGCAAGCATTCAATCCAAGCGCTCAAAGTCCGGGAAAAAGACATTCTACGTCGTAGTTTCCCTCGGCACAAAGCACAAATGGATCAAGGCCGGTTCACTCCAGGACGCCAAGATTCTCAAGAAGACTATCGAGGGAATGGCTGAGTCAGAGCGCCTGGACAAGCTCGGGATTTCTCCGAGAGAGAAGCGTATTGACGATGTCTTTCAAGAATATCGGGACAGTGAGCGAGGTCTTGCGCTGTCTGGAGGAGAGAAACAGAGAGTTTGTCTTGTGCGAGCAATACTGAAGGAACCTCCGATCTTCATTCTTGACGAAGCGACTTCGGCCCTGAACTCGAAGTCTGAGTATCTCATACAAGATTCTCTGACAAATATACTGAGTGACAAGACTGCTATAATCATCGCCCATTGACTGTCCACCGTTCAGCATGCAGATAGAATCATAGCGATCGACAAGGGCAAGATCATTGATGATGGCATGCACTCGGAGTTGCTTGAAGGATCTTCGTTTTATCGGGAATTGGCTATGAATCAACTGACGTTGCAGTTGCCCGAATCTAACTAATGAGTGGACATGAGTGGCGATACGCGTCGATGTACTTCCCGACAGTGTTGATCAGTGTGCACAATCCGATCGTCCAACCGTGCAACAGAGTGACTACCGCCGGTTGTAGCGAGATTACACCGATGCCAGACGATATTCTATTTCTAAGCTTTCGGATCAGATTCTCCGAAAGGTCCTAGCGACATACATATTTGACTGTCGGCCCATGAGAATGAGGCATTATTCGTTGCAACCGCCATCGCACCAGGTACTGTTCTAATGGCTCATTGTACAGCCACCGAAGTGATGCCTTTGCCTGTCTCGTACAGAAACACTTCGGCGCCTCCGAACACTTTCTGTCCCGCATCGTTTCTTCTCCAGAGCCATCCACCGGTGTTGAACAGGTCGAGTCTCTTGTTGTCAGTCAGTTGCTCGTGACTCGCGTGTGGGGGATCGACAGTGTCCCACGAAATGGGAACATGTGTGTGACCAAAGATCAACTTCAATGGTGCCGGAATGTTTAACTTGGAATCTCTTTCGATGCTTTCAAGCTCTCGCTTGCAGCTCGCATAATAGCGCCAGAATCTATCGCGCACTTCCGGGTTGTATATAAACTCATCATCATATCTGGTGTCGTTGTATTTCCCAAGTGACTCCATGAGGTCTTTCTTCAGATTGTTTGAAATGGCGTCCGTCAACCACTCTTTCGGATTGAAGGCCGAGTAATCGAAGAGGTCGTCGATCTTATTGTCAATCCTGTCCATGTACTTCTTCACATTTCCAAGGTTGTGGTCCTTGACATCGCGTTGGATTTTGCGAATCGTATCGGTGAGCGGTCCCGCCTGCCCGATTCCTGAACAGGAAGCCTGGCAGAGTGGAAAATTGATACTCACCAGTTGCTTTATAGTCGGGACATCATCGATCTTGAGACCCTCCTGCAGAATCCCGATCGTCCATTCGCCAAGCAGCGTCCAGAAATACTCCAGGTAGTGTCCGTGAGTCAGGAGTACGGATTCTCCTTCGTCGGTAACGAGATACAAGTTCGGATATACAAAGATGAAGTTTCCGGGATCTTGATCAGGCTCCGATATGTGATCCAGGAACAACCCGCCGTACGGGTCGGGTCCGGACCGTATCGTAACTCCGGGCAGCATAGCGCCTCTTGTGACCGCGTCAGGTCTGTCGTCTACTACACCCGGCACTGCCATCTTAAACTTGCGAGGGACTTTTCCCGCACCTATCTGGTGAATGATGTTGACTTCATATTCCACAGCAGTCCAGATGTCGAAATCGTGATTGCCGGGAACATAGATGAACGTGGTCGTAAGACCGTCCTCCTGCATCTTTGTGAAAAGGACTTTTGCAGCGGCAAATGCCTTTTCATATCCGACTATAGAGCAATCGAGGACGTCACCGAGCAGGACAAGATAATCGAGTTTTCCGCCGACAGCTTTAACCAGATCTGAGTACATTGAGCCGAGTACTGGATTGCCGGCAGGATCGAAGCCGACAAGGCTTCCCATTGGATCGCCACAGTGTAAATCCGAGATGGCAGCAAGTCGCATCTCACACCTCCATGCGCATTAGCCCCCGTTGATGTTTGTTTACGATGTCGAATTGTTCTAGATCAACCGACTAAGTATAGCTCGCGGACATGTGATTGTCAATGCTTTCGGTAGCAATGTCTGATGTGAGTTCCGCGTGGAATCGGACGTGGGGTGAATCGTGGCAATTACCTTTACGAGACACATTCTGCACTGCCCTGCATCGAAATCTCTTGCGTTTTGGCTATCTCCAGACTATAGTCAGGCATGTTTGAGTCAGTCAGCAAAGTAGAATTCCGGGAGCCTGATAGTCCGGTGCTCCCCAGTCATTGTCAAGCAAATCCCCCGTACACCTGACGTTAATCTCCCGTTGTCCGTGAGACAATAGAGTCTCTGCCTCTAATAGCCAATAGAAGCATCAACTGAAAATCTATCGCTATTTTGGGCGAACGGATGTCTTCTCACGGTTGGATTTTGGTCAACTCATGATGAAGGAGATTTACAGTGTCAGACGATTATTATCAGATGTGGACGGATTTGGGGTTAGATTTGGAATCCCATGATGCCCTCCTCGGCATTCTTGGTCAGGCCTATCAGGACGTATACTTGTCGCAGAAAAACCGGCCGCGTGGAATGCAATATTTCGATTTTGTGATGTCTGAGGTGCACGGATTACGCATAAAGGAACTCCTGGATGCCAAACGACAGGGCAGACCGGTCGTTGGAGCTTTCTGCACCTTTGTTCCCGAGGAAATGGTCCTGGCGATTGATGGCGTCTGCGTCGGTCTCTGCGCAGGCGCGGAATTCGGTTTTGACGAGGCCGAGAGATATGTACCACGCAATACCTGCTCGCTCATAAAATCTATATTCGGCTTCAAGCTTGGCAAAGTTTGTCCTTACATCGAATCAGTCGACCTGCTGGTTGGCGAAAACACATGTGACGGCAAGAAAAAGGCCTATGAAATACTTGGCACGCTGGTCGATTGCCTCTATGTGATGGACTTGCCCCAGATGAAAAGCGATGCCGGTCGCGCATTACTGAAGTCAGAATATACGAAGTTCATGGCGAAGATCGAGGAAATCTCCGGCAAAGAGATCAGTCTGCAGAACCTGCGAAGAGGTGTCCAAATCGCAAATAATAAACGAAAGGCCGCACACCGTCTCAACCGGCTGCGTGCTGCGAATCCAGCTCCTATCTCCGGACTTGACGCACTGCTTGTCAATCAGGTCTACTTCTACGATGATCCCGTTCGATTCACCGATTCCGTGAATAAGATTTGTGATGAACTTGAGGATCGGATTGCTGAGAATGATGGTGTCTTCGCTCCGGATACACCACGGATTCTCATTTCCGGATGTCCCATGGCTGTCCCCAACTGGAAAGTGCCTGCGATAGTCGAAGATTCCGGCGCGGTGATTGTCGGAGAGGAATCCTGCGTTGGAGAGCGAGGAACGCAGAATCTTGTAGATGTCACTGCCGATTCGTTGGACGGGCTGCTCGATAGTATCGTCGACAGGTACTGCAGAATTGATTGCGCAATCTTCACTCCCAACGAATCCCGTCTGGATCATGTCAAGCAGTTGGTGCAGCAGTACAAAGCAGACGGCGTCATACATTACTGCCTCCAATTCTGTCAGCCGTACCAGATGGAGAGTGGCCCTGTGGAAACGGCTCTCGAAAACTCTGACATTCCTGTCCTCCGCATCGACACCGATTACAGCCAGGAAGATGTCGGTCAGATCAGAACCCGAGTGGAGGCGTTTATCGAGAGGATCAGCGCTCAGTCATGATTTCCGCAGGAATTGACATCGGATCTCGTACTGTCAAGGTTGTGGTTGTCTCTGAGAGACATACCGTCAAACGCATTGCCGAGAACACGTTTGATCCACTGTCTGTCTGCACATCCCTACTCGAGGGACTCGAATATGATACAATCACCGCTACGGGATACGGTCGTCATCTCTTTGGTCAGCATTTCGAGTGCAATATCATTAGCGAAATAAAGGCGTTCTCAATGGGAGTAAGAGCGGTCGCCGTCACAAGTAGAACGATTCTTGACATAGGTGGTCAGGACATTAAAGCAATTTCATTGGACCAAGGGGGCAACATGAGAAAGTTCGAGATGAACGACAAATGCTCCGCTGGGACGGGGCGGTTTCTGGAGATTATGGCATTGGCGCTGGGATGCAGCGTGCGGGGATTCGGGGAACTTGCGCTGACCGCCGACAATGCAGAGAATGTAAGCAGCATGTGCACTGTCTTTGCGGAGTCGGAAGTGATATCGATGTTGGCAAAAGGCGCTCCGAGAAACGAGATCGCCCTCGGAATTCACAAGTCGATCATCGGGCGAGCGAAGTCGATGTTACAGCGGGTATCTCTCGAGGAGAGCCTTGCATTTGTTGGAGGAGTATCACTTAACAGATGTATCGTTCGCCTGATAGAGGAGAGTCTTGGCGTTAGGGCTTATGTACCTGATGCGCCGCAATTGATGGGTGCATTGGGATGTGCCCTTCACGGTTTGGGTCAGAAGGAAGCCGCTTGGGAAAGCTTATAAGAGGAGAATCTGAAAATGTATGTTGACGAAGATCTGTTGTTGATTCTGAAGTCAGCCGGAATCGGCGATGGTGCACCCGATTTGGGATCAAAGCTCATTAACTCGTTCCTTAAGATGCTTCTTGAATCCGGGTCCATCCCTTCGAAGGTCATTTGCTTGAATACAGGTGTCTTCCTGACGACCAAAGGGTCCGATGTGGAAGATGAAATGAGACAACTATCGGAAGCCGGTGCGGTGGTCTTGTCTTGCGGAACCTGTCTCGATTACTTCGACAGAAAAGAAATGCTGATAGTCGGTGAAGCCACTAACATGAGAGACACTGTCGCAGCAATGTTGAGCGCCAAGAAGGTGATAACCCTGTAAGAAGACATATGGCTGAATCCTGATGTCTCGTCTGTGATCATTGAGCTTTCGAGAGCAAGTGCAAACGGTGTCGAAACTGCAGAGGCGGATGCGAGGAGCATCCGCCTTGAGGAAGTCAGACCAGTTTATCGGGACCCATTCTCATTCTGCGCTATTGAGTTTCTCGATCTTATCGAGACTGGCTCCCGTTCCGATACCCTCAACTCTTCCAATATTCAAGTTCTTGAGATCTTCCTCGATTCGGACTCTGTCACCTACCACTATTATCACCAGTGATTCGGGTCGAATAAACTTGCTGGCGACGCGAGATGCGGTAGCTTCGTCAACAGCCGCAACGCGGTCGACATATGTCGACCACCCATCAAGGGGAAGATCGTAGAGCACAAGAGTGTTGAGTCCACCGGCAATCCCACCGTAAGTTTGGAATCCCTGTGGGAATCCCTTGATGAGACTGCTCTTGGCAAACTCGAGTTCCTCCGCAGTCAGGGGATGGTCCTGCGACACTCCCCGCAGTTCGGAAACGATCTCGACGACCGACTCTTTTGTGAACTCCGTATGCACCGGAGCATACGTGATAAATGGAGCGTCATATCGCCCTGCCCTGACGAAAGAGCCTGCACCGTAGGTGTAACCCTTGTCTTCGCGCAAATTCATATTGATTCGGCTGACGAATTGACCACCAAGTGCCTGATTCATCACCTGAAACGCCAAATAGTCCGGATCAGTCCGGGCCATGGCTACGTTTCCGGCTATTATGGCCGACTGCTCCGCATTCTGTTTGTCGATCACATAAATGACGGGTTCTGTCGGCGTCGGAGGTGCAGTCAGCTCATGTACTATCACAGTGCCCTGCTCCCACTTGCCGAATACACGCTCGATCTTCTTTCTGGCCTCCGCGAGCGTTATATCGCCGGCAATGGTAATCGCAGCATTATTGGGGAAGTAGTTGGCCTTATAGTAATCAACGAGATCGGCACGGGTAAGCGCGTTGATGCTTTCTTCGTTCCCGTACCCAGTGTACGACTGGCTATATGCGTGATCCTTGCCGTACAATGCCTCAGCAAATGACTTGAGTGCAGCTGTAAACGGCTGCTTGCCTTCCTGAGCGATTTGACCAAGATATGTCTTGCGCAAGCGCTCTAATTCTTCTTCAGGAAACGTTGGATTCAAAGCGATATCAGCCATCAACTCCAGGGATGGATCGATGTTTTTTGTAAGTGAGTTGAGATTGACGTTGGATCCATCAAAATAACTTCCCGTAGTCAGGATGGCTCCCAGTTTTTTCGCCTCGTCGGCAATTTCGAGGGCGACACGGCTCTTTGTGCCTTCATTCAGCATGTCTGCTGTCAGTGCAGCGGTTCCGAACTTGCCGGCTGCATCGGCAGACCAACCACTCTTCAGCACCAGATTCATCTGAATCAGGGGTAATTTGTGGTCCTCAACCAGAAGAATCCTGAGTCCATTTGTAAGCGTTGCCTGCTGGATCTCCGGCGGTGAGAAAGAAGGTTCCGGCATTTCTGTTGGTTTCGTCGATCTGTCAATGACATTGTCGCTCGCGACAAGCATCCCCTGCGGCACGATGTGAATGATTCCGCGTTTGTCGAGATCAATGTATTCTCTTGCATATTTCATCACACTCTCGATCGTTGCCTTTGAGTATCTTTCCATATCCCATGCGAGATAACCGGGACCACCGAGAAATGTGTTATAGCGATTCAGGACATCTGCCCGTCCCCCAAAGCCGCCGACGTTTTCCAAACCTCTTACGTAGGTGGCCTCCCATGTTGTCTTTGCCTGTTCCAGCTCAGAAGGGGTAATGCCTTCTGTAAGAAGTCTGCGAAGTTCGGCATCCACGGCCTGCTCGATTTCTTCCAGAGTGTGTCCCTGGCGGGCCATAACCTGGATACGAAATGTGCTGCTCAACTCTGCTGAAGCCTGGTATGCAACGACATTCTGAGCTATCTCCTGCTCGTAGACGAGTGCTTTGTAAAGACGCGATGTTTTTCCCGTCGAAAGTATGTTCGCCAGCAGGTCAAACTCGGCATCGCCCGGATCGTAGAAAGCAGGAGTGTGCCAGATGTAATCGAGCCGAGCCAGTTCCACATCATCTTCGATGGTGGCACGTTTGATGTCATCAAGTTTCGGCACCCACCGGGTCATGCGCTGAATCTCGGGACCCGGCATCAGGTTCGCAAAGTACTTATTCACAAGCTGCTTTGCCTGTTCGGGCTTGAAGTCGCCTGCAATCACAAGTGAAGCATTGTTCGGAGTGTAGTACTGCTTGAAGAAGTTGCCGACATCGTCCAGAGAAGCTGCCGATAGATCTTCCATGCTACCGATCACAGGCCATGAATATGGATGATCGTCCGGATACATCAGCTTCAATTCTATCTCCCCTGATGTGCCGTACGGTTGGTTGTCGACACCCTGTCTGCGTTCGTTCTTCACCACATCACGCTGGTTGTCGAGCTTCTCTTGATCCATCGCGCCGAGGAGGTAACCCATCCTATCCGATTCGAGCCACAGAGCCAGTTCAAGATAGTTGCTGGGGACATTCTCCCAGAAATTGGTGCGATCTTCCGATGTCGAACCGTTTACCTGTCCTCCAATTTCCTCAAGGGGTGTGAAATACTCTCCCTGTATGTGCTCGCTGCCCTGGAACATCATATGTTCGAACAGATGAGCGAACCCGGTCCGTCCTTTTACCTCGTTCTTCGATCCTACGTGGTACCAAATATTCACTGCCACTATCGGGATCGAATGATCCTCGTGCAAGATCACGTCGAGGCCGTTCTCCAAAGTGTACTTCTCGAACTTGATCTCCGGCAAGTCAGTCGCTACGGCAGTAGAAAACGCAACCGCAATCAAACCGCAGGCAACTACAATAGCTTTCGACATCTGATACATAGTCAGATTCCTCCCATGTTAGTTCAGGATGTGTACTTACACATTTCTTTGGTAAATGTACGAACTGGACAGTCATTAGGTTACAATTATGGGAGATATTTCTTCATAAACATCTGCGGAGGACTGACATTGAGTTTGAAATCTGTAAATCTGTGCGAATGTCTCTGCACTGAGCGCTCCAATTGGGTAATTAATGCGTAGGTTGACATACGCCCTTTGTTGGCACTCTACACGCCTTGCTATTTTGGGATTATTCACGCAATTCATACAGCGAACATGATATGACATCGGACCGATCAACGGCTTGACACCATAGATTAGACATCGGTTTGACAACGTGGCAGATGGATTGAGGGAAAACTCCCCCGTTTCCCTGAGGAAGAAGCCGGCGAATTTATTCGCCGGCTTTATTTGTTCGTGCTGATTTGATAGCCGCGGACACGCATGGATCAGGAGAGCGGAATCACGGATGCGCCATGCTGACCTTGTTCGAGTAGTGAGCCGAGTGCATCATAATACACCAGGCATGTCAAGGTGCCCTGTTACTTTCTCAGAACATACCGGCTGTTGTCGAGGGTGACTCCCTGGAAAGTCTTGATCAGAGTGTCCTGCAGCTCTGACCAGAATAGCTGCAACGGAGCCCCTTTCTTATCGACATACAAACTCACTTTGATCTTGTCGTTCATCGCTTCGATGATCTGGAGAAAGGTAATCTCTGATTTCCTCTTTGCAAGCTGATAACCACCCGTTACCCCTTGATATGATTTCAAAAGTCCCTTGCCAGTAAGCTCCTTGAGTATCTTGGCCAGAAAGTCGCGCGGGATTGCCTCATTCTCCGCGATCTCCGATATGGAGCTTCGCTTTCCGTCCGGTTGATTTGCCATGTACGACATTGCTCGAAGAGCGTAATCTGCCTTGCGAGAAATCCTCATAATAATCCTCTCTTATCGTTCTCAGATACACCACTCTCATGAATGAGTTCGCGAAAGATGATTTCATGCGAATGATGCAGGACTCAATTAGTCTCCAAAGTAATGATCCTTTTTCAAAAAAGCAAGCATTTTATCCATTTACACCGATAACATGAAGTATTTGTTCCCGACAAAATATCGAAAAGCGAATTTATGGGTCTTATTCTGCATATGAAATCACACTTCTGTCCATCGAATATCATGTCGACATGAATACATCGCACAGAGAACGCACAGCTCTCACTTTGTCAAGATCAATGGCAATTGCGTGCTGCCGGCCTGATTCAGCACTTGACTTCGGGGACTTTTGCACTAAATTGAAGTGTAAACTTACATATCCTGGATTTATACATGCATGAGAATATGCCCGCTCGGCAAGAAACGGGACGCACGAAGGAGAATGTCCGAGTCGGCGCGAATCCCCAATAAATCAGTAGTCGGAGGTGACAAATGAGAGTGCGCACTTTACAACCTGTGGTGTCGGTGGCACTGATGCTTGCGCTTTGCGCGATCCTATCCATGCCTCTCTCCAATGCGGAAGCAGGCCAGCGCGACTGGTCCATTGTGGCGACGTACACCATACCAGAGGGGGCATCAGGGCTTGCCTGGGACGGTTCTTATCTTTATTGCGGCATCTATGGAGCCAACGGCAATCAGGTCTACCGGATAGACCCGTCGACCGGTGACTATACGCTTCTTACTACCGGACCTCAGGAGGATGCCTTCGGATTGACATTCGATGGAACGTATCTCTGGACAACAGATCATGCGGGCAGCAGTTCCGATCCGGCAGTCGCTCTGCAATTCAACATGAGCGGCGGACTGGTGTCACAGTTCAACCTGCCAGATCACTATATGTCCGGCATTGCTTACGACGGTGGCGATTTCTGGGTAGCCACATATTATCCTGACCCGGCGACTATCTACAAGGTCAATTCATCAGGCGTCGTACTCGATCAGTTCACTGCTCCCGACAATCAGCCGTGGGATTTCTGCATTGAGAATAGTAATCTATGGATGGCCGATTATTGGGGGGATGCACTCTACTTGATTGATCCATCAGATGGAAGTCTCATCGAATCGCACCCGAGTGATGGTGTCGATCCGGCTGGAATAGTGTGGGACGGACAGTATTTGTGGTACTGTGACAATGGTGCCGACTATGCCTTCGATTATCTCTACAAGGTCGATCTGTCCGGCAGCGGAACACCCGCGATCTCATTTCCCTACACACAGCATAACTATGGAATCGTGACGGTCGGATCGCCGGGGACCTGGAATGCGACGGTTGAAAATGTTGGCACCGACAACCTTGTCATCACCGGCGTCTCCTTCTCCGGCTCAGTGGATCTGTCTTGCACCTCCACGTTCCCATTAACTCTGCTGCCGACCGAACAGGCGCAGCTGCCGATTGTCTGGTCGCCTCTCGATTTTGGCGCACTTGACGCAATTGCAACCGTCGAATCGAACGATCCTATCAATCCGTCATCCGATCTTACTCTGACCGGCAATGCCGTATATCCCGGAGCTGATATCTATCTTGTGGAAACTCTGCACGACTATGGACAGGTGAGGCTCAACGCGAATACTCGATGGTTCATGGTCATCGAGAACCGTGGCGATGCTGTCCTGACGATTGACGATGTCTACTCTGATAACAGCCGCTTCATTGTAGACAAAGATCTTGAATTCCCGATTGATATTGCAGTGCTGTCGTCTGAGCAGATCGGTATCTGGTTTCGCCCCGATGCTGTGGGTGGATTCAGCGCGAGTTTGACGGTTAGCAGCAATGATCCCGATGAAAATCCGCAGGGCGTTTCAATCCAGGGAGAAGGCATCGACATACCGTATCCCTACGGCGCCGGCCTTTGGGAGTTCACAATCACAACCGACAACTATGATAACAGCGTCAAGGCGATTGCGCCGATTGAAGATATCAATGATGATGGCGTCCCAGATGTTATTATCTGCTCAGAAGATGACTACATCCGTTGTTTCAATGGCAACGCTCATGCCCATGGTGATGTTCTCTGGGAGCACTACATATATTCCGGATCAGTTTACTCGCAGGTAGGATTAGCGATAATGGATGATATCGACATGGATGGATTTGATGATGTTGTTGTCGGATCAGCCTGGGGTGGCAAGCTCATCCGAGCCTTGTCCGGTCTGACTGGTGAAGAAATCTGGACTCACTACACGAATGAGTACGGCGGCGGTGCATGGGTGTATCAGGTAGACTGCAGCTACGACTATAATGGCGATGACATAAGAGATGTGCTCGCATCGACAGGCGATGACGGTGACAACACCGGTCCCAGGCGTGTCTACTGTCTCGATGCACTAACGGGAGTTTCTATCTGGGAGTGCCCGACAAATGGTCCCGGATTCTCCGTGATCGGTGTGGAGGATTTCACGGGCGACGGTCAGCCGGATGTCGTCGCAGGCGCTTCAGTCAATTCCGAGACTGAAGCGAGAGTGTATGGAATCAATGGAGAGACCGGCGGTATAGAGTGGACATTTTCGCCGACTGGATCATCGGTCTGGGCGCTGGGGCAGGTCGATGACTTCACCGGCGATGGCAAGAAGGACATTGTGGCAGGCGATTTCAGCTTCACAACAGGCAATCTCTATGGGCTCGATGCTGCCGATGGCTCACAGGAATGGATTGAACCATCGGTCGGGTCTGTGATCAGGATCGAGATAATCGCTGACGCAAACGCTGACGGTCATCCTGACGTCATTCCGGCACATACTTCGCCAACAGCGAAGGTAGTCGACGGACAAACGGGCGAAGTGATCTGGAGCCATCCCATCGCAGACAAACCGTGGTGTCTGGATGTTTGTCCCGATATCAGCGGCGATGGCATCGAGGATCTGATGGTCGGCACTCTGTACTCGAGCAACTATTGCTATTTCCTCAACGGCAAAGATGGATCTGAGCTTGAGGCGGTGTATGTCGGCTCACCGGTTGATGGACTTGCAGCCATTCCGGACATTGTCGGCGACGGTTCTTGGGAAGTGGTCGTTGGCGACAGAGATGGTCATGTCTACTGCCTTTCGGGCGGAACTGAATCGCAAGTTGTTGTGTGTGGCGATGCTGATGGCTCGACCGCGATCGACATCGATGACGTTGTGTATCTGATAGCATACATTTTCGCGAGTGGTCCGGAACCGATCCCGCTTGTGTGCGTGGGTGATGCCGACGGTGCCGCAGGTGTTGATATTGATGACGTGGTCTACTTAATCACGTACATATTCGCCGGCGGTCCCGCACCGGTCTCGAATTGCTGCGGGTGAGCGGTTTCTTGGTGAAATCTCCGTCCTGACAGCGGCAGGATTCTGAGATTGATTGATGCCATCTTAAAGCTGGTTTTCGTCAGACTTGGCATGTCCTTGACGAAACGGGACGGATTTGCTACTAATATTTGGTATTCGCATCACTCAATTCGTGGAAACCAATATCAGATTGGGAGGACCAATCATGCCTCCGGTTAGAGCTGTATTCGCTGTGTCAGTTGCACTAGCGCTGTTTGTCCTGATGCCAGGATTGGCGCACGCTACGTTTTCGATAGTGGCAATCGATTCTGTAAGCGGCGCGGTCGGTGGAGCTGGGGCTTCATGCATAGACGGCTCGCATATCATCAACCGCATGGTCGAGGCCATCGGCTCGATACACACGCAGGCCTACTGGAACGGTGACAATCAGAGCAATGCCGATTCATTGCTGAGAGAAGGGTTGACTCCCGATTCGATTATAAGTTGGCTTGCCAATAATGACGCCCAGGGTAATCCGGCCATTCGCCAATACGGAGTTGTTACTCTCGCCGGTCCGGGAGCATCCGCCGGATATACCGGTTCCGGCTGCGCCGCCTATGCAGGTCATCGGATAGGACCAGGGTACGCAATTCAGGGGAATATCCTGCTCGGTCCGGAGATTCTCGATGACATGGAGACAGCGTTTCTGACGACACCGGGAGATATCGACGAAAGACTCATGGCTGCGCTCGCGGCTGCTGATGTTCCGGGCGCGGATACACGTTGCATGGATTGCGAGAAGCCCGCGATTTCAGCGTTCATAAGAGTGAAGCTGCCCGGCGATGGCATGACCTCATATCTGTACAAAGTCGTTTCCACTACGCCGTGCGAAGAAGACCCGATTCCGATTCTGCAAGCACAGTATGCCGAATGGCAGGCCGAACATGTTGCTGACGGCAATCTGTCCGGTGCGACTATCGCTCCGACACTCGTGCCGACAGAAGGTACACTGCTGCCGCAATTGACAATAAACGCACGCAACGATCTCGGTGATCCTATCGAAAAAGGTCTTTCCTTTGTGATCACAAACAGCGGCGGCGGTATTGTCGGCGAAGTCACGAATAGTGGTGGAGGAGAATATGCAGCCACAGTTGCTCCTCCTGCGATCGCGGGAAGTGACACATTCACGGTCTCAATCTATGGCGGTGGTGAACCGGTCGAATTGAGCGATCATCCAGTGATCGACTATTACTTGTGTGGTGATGCGGATTGGAGTGGTCAGCCGGACATCGATGACGTCGTTTATCTGATTCAGTTCATCTTTGCAGGAGGCGCACTGCCCGATCCGTATGAGGCGGGCGACGCAGACTGCACAGGTGAGATTGACATTGACGACGTTGTTTTTATGATTCAGTACATTTTTGGCGGCGGGCCAGCACCTTGCTCAGGGTGTTGAGTTTCTGAGTCACTTGACATGGAGCTTTGAGCGGATACTGCCGAACTTCTCACGCAGAATGGCGGCGGATTCGTCCACAGATGGACGAGGATCGTCCCATGCGAATACAGCCGCTTCCGTTTCCCCGAGTAGAGTTCTGATCCACGGTCGAAGAGAGAGGGAGCCTTCCTTGCGGTAATCCAGAAACGCATCGATATCTCTGCGCATGCTGACCCACTTCACTCCCGATCGATATTTGGGATTAAACTCATATGGAATACCTGTCTCGCGAGCATATGCAAGAAAAGCCAGATCGATCCCGCAGCGTGCCGCCAGGCCATCCCAGAGTCCCCAGCGGACGTTGACCTCAATGATTTTATAGATTCCATCGCGGGCGTCTTTCTTGAATTCGACACCGAAGAGTCCTCGGTAACCGAGAGGTGCAAGAAGATTATACGCCGCTTCGAACAACACCTCGTCATAAACGCTCTCAACGAAAGATGCACTGCCATAGTGAATCGGCGTCAAGCGCACTTTCCTGCCGGCGAATACGGCTTCCATCTCCGCGTTGGAATTGAAGTATCCGCAAACGTAATAAAGGCTGGCATCGTCACCCGGAATGAACTCCTGCAGAATGACCCTGGGGTCCACATCACTTACTTTGTCATACCACGACCTTAGCGCATCAGCATCTTCGGAGACAAATGCCTTGCGGATGCCGACTCGATCGACAATCTCCTGACGATACCATGAGGCTGAGTAGACCGGTTTCATGAGGGCAGGGGGGCCGACAAATTCGACTGCATCTCTAAATTCATCTCCGTTCTCGACGATCCTCGCGCGCGGTCCGGGAAGCTCGTATGTCGAGATGATGTCGGCGAGACCCGCCTTGCTTACGAGACTCTCGGCAATCCCGCACGATGGCATAAGACATTTGAAGTGTTGCTGCAGTGTTTCTCTGTTTCGAATCACCGGGAGTACTATCGCATCGCCGGTGCAATACAGAACTGCCGGTTCGCCGATGGTTTCAGAGAGTCTGAGCAAGGCATTGACCGTGTCGGTCTCGCTTCTGATGAAATGGGGAATGACAACCGGTGTAGCGTATCGAGATTTCATCCCTACTTCGTTACCGGAACCTGCGACGGCATGGACTTTGATTCCACGGCGTCCAAGGCTGCGAGCCACAGCTAATCCCGAGTATGACATAGTCGCTACTACCGCAGGTGGCAGCTTACTCGATGCAGTCATCGATCATCTCTCTTGCGAGCATATACGATGCAGATCTTACCTTCAAGAATCCGCGCTTTGACAAGCGCATGGTCCAGCCACCCGAGAAACAGCGTCGCCGGCATTCTCAGAAACCGTGGAAGAAAGAGGCTTCTGAGGATTTCCTCGGTGAATCCTCCGTAGTTCTCCATTCGCTCTATATCAAAGCGCTTTGTAACTTCATCGATTATCTCCTGACCGCAAGCATCCTCAAACGGGGAGCAGAAGCCATCGTCTTTAATCTGCCACGGCATCTGTGTGTGTTTCTTGCGCAGGATCTTGGTCTTAAAGAATAGGCTCAGCGTGCCGTAGAACTCCCTAAATTTCCGGCGGTATGTATACGGTGATGGCGTGGGGACAAGAGTCCAGAGAAACCGTTCGAGATACATTCCAATGCGGGCGCGCACAGAGGGATTCTCACTTCCCCAGACTCTTTCGCTCAGCAGGAAGTACCCGCCAGGTTTGAGACCCCTGTCAATCTGCTCGATCAGCCCCGAGATGTTCCTGATGTGATGGAGAGCATCCCATGCAGTCACGACATCATATTCAGCGATCTTCGTCTCAAAGCGATTGAGGTCAGCAACAACCCAGTTGATGCTGCCTGGTATAGTCTCTTCGAGTGTGCTCTGATATTCTCGCGCGACATTCTGTTCTTCGGCGCTTATGTCGACGGCATCGACGAGTTTGCCTGCCCGAGCTTCCTCGAGTGCCAGCCATCCCGCTCCGCAGCCGAGATCGAGAGCGCGATTACCGGAAGTGCTCTGTGTCTTGTTGATAAATCGAATTCGAGCGCGCCCGAATGGTGTCAGCGCATCCGCCTTTGGGTCCTGGAAATAATCACCCCAGCCGAGCTCAGCTCTCCTGACCCTGTATCGAGTGGCGCGCGTGAAGTCCATCGTCATTGGGATGCCGCCGTCCCAGCGGACTCGCGCCATCTTTCCCCAGAATTCGGCCTCTTTCCTGAGCTGCCAGTCGTAGCTGCTCTCCTGCTCAGGCGTCACCAGCTTGATATTGTTATCATTCACAGTTAGACTCCGGTTCGAATGGAAGGTCAATGGCTCGTTGGGCTGAGCCCTCTGATCACTCCGTAAGCTCTCGCCAGCAATGAGGCTTCGCGCGAGCTTGTCTCTGCATATCCGTTATGTGACGATCGGATAGCTTCCTGATACTTAATAATTTATCGGATAAAGCTTCATCCCATTACACCGATAAATAAAGTATACCGTCAAAATCCGGGCCGACTGCTCAGCATTTGAGCAAGTCCAACTAAGCGCATCAACTATCGAACGGCCATGATGGTGTATTTGACCTAACGGGGGATTGTGCGCGTGAGCCAACTCAAACTAATCGAGACTTTCAGCGATTTCATGAAGTTGGGAACTGCGTGGGACGAACTCCTCTGTCACTCGGAAGCCGACCACGCATTCATGAAGCATCGCTGGTTCGATCAGTGGATCAGAGCGTTTGAGGCTCAGGATTCTCTTACAATCGTAACTGCGTGGAGAGACGGGCAATTGGCCGGTGCATTGCCGCTTCACAGGAGGGACTTCAACTTCAGAGGCGTTCGAGCGCGCGGGTTGTCCTTTTTGTCGTCAGATTTTACCCCACGCTGCAACTTCATTTGTGTCGACAACGACTTAGTGATGGATCTGGGAGATGCGGCATTCTCGTTGCAGGACTGGGATATTATCTACATGGGGAATCTGGAAGAAGAGACCGCGGCTACGAACAAGTTTGTCAAGTTTCTCGGTGGCAAGGGGCAAAGATTCGATTCTCAGATTGTGGAAGGACTGCACTCGCCTTATCTGCTGACTGACGGGAGTTGGGATGATTACTGGAGCACGCTCCCGACAAAGACCAAGAGACATCTGGAAAGAATGTGCATAAGGAGACTCGACAAAGTTGATTCTTGCGAATTGGTGAAAATCGAGACCCCTCAGCAGTTCGAAGATTTCAAGCAGGCAATGTTTGACATTTCGGCAAAGAGCTGGAAAGCGGACAGTGGCGATCACCTGATCGCTGATACTCCTCAAGGAAGATTCTATTCAGAGTACACTCCGGTTGCGCTCGAAAGTGGTGATGTGTGTCTGTATGTTCTCAAGATAGAGGGTACTGCCGTTGGTTTCGAATATCATCTGAGCTGCAATGATAGACACTCGATGATTCGATGCGATTTTGACAGGGAATACAAATACTACACCCCCGGCAACGGTCTCAGAGTGCTCATTCTTAAGAGGATGTTCGAGCAGAAGAAAGCATGCGAATACGACATGGGCGGTGATGCCTATTCTTACAAACTGAAGTGGACGAGCAACATCAGAAAACACGTCAGCATCACGATCGGAAACAGCACGCCGCGTGGTGTGATCATAATGACCGCCAAGAACAAGATTCTTCCGAAATTGCGCTCCTATCGACGCCTTGTTCCATTCAACTAGAAGATTCTGTGGACATCTTCCGCGCACCGATTGAGATCGCCACGTCGCTTCGCTCCTCGCGATGACGATAATCCACTCTATCTAATCAGCTTGCTCATAGGCGGCGGACCGCCGGTGAACATGAAATCGTACAGATGCTGCGCGTCAGCCGTATTCACAGCGTCATCGCAATTGACATCGCCGAGATAGACAAACGGACACGGCGGACCGCAATTGTCGGCCGGGCTGTAGACATATCTCGCTAAGTGAGTCAGATCGAGCAGATCAATCAACCCGTCGTTGTTGATATCACCACGACCATAACCCGCCCATTGGTTTGCGAATCGCATCAGGTCGGTGATCTCGCCGACAGTTGCGCCTGTTGGGAATGCAAAAACAACGAATGCACCCTGTATAGTTTCATAACCGGCGAATGAGTGCTTATTCGCGGTCAGGATCATGCACATGTCATCGGGCGGCGAGCCTGGAGCAGCGTTTGGGCCATAGGCAATATTGTAAGGACCTGTTGCCTTCACGTACTCTATGAACAGGTGATGGAGGTAATCGGTAGGATACCACCAATCGAAATGGAACCCGTAGCCATTGTAAGCGCCTTTCGTGGCTGATCCAACTGGATAGACGAAACTGCCGCTCATCGGAAGGATGCCGTATCCTGCAATCTCGCCTGAGACTTCATTGTACTGCCACATCGCGCTGGCACTCAGGTCGCCGTAAACCTGTTCGTATCCTGCCGGGTCACCCGGCATATCCCAGTCAGCAAAGACTCCCCAATAGAGACTGTCCACAGGCGTTGAGTTCCGATTGCTGAAGTCGTAAGCAATTAACTTGAAGTTGTTGAAGTACTCCGTGCCGCTTTGAGAGAACGCTCCGTATTCCCTGTATACCATTCGCATTCCTATCGTAAGGGAATCGGAAGGATCGCCTGTAATATAGTCGTAGATTGAATCGATCACAGCAGCACTGAAGAAGTCACCATATATGTTGGTGCCATCGCAATACTCGTCAAGCATGATGTTGTCGTGGCTTGTGCACACTGTGTCTGGGAAGAGGTGGTTGTAACCCTCGCTGCACTCCTCAAGCCACGCCAGTCGGGTTGCGCTCAAACCCCACCAAAATGTTCCCAGATACAGCGGGTCAGCCATACCGTCAACTATGAAGGCATCGTCAATGTCGCCGTTGTCAAACCATCCGCCATTATTGGCATATTCCCAATCATCTCCGCCATATCCAAAATCGAGATAGAAGTCACAGAACGCATAGCCTACAATAGCTTCGATTACGATCCTTGCGTTAGCTTCGAGGCCACCGCATGACGGTAGAGACGAGGGGCATTCGTTGTAGTCTGGGTCATCTGTTGCAACAATGAGATAGAATAGACTCGAGCCGCGAAGCATATTCGGCACATCAAACTCGAGGATCGCGTCGTAGCATTCTGTCGCTGAAAGCATGCCTGTTGCCGAAGAGGCGAGTGTCACCCAGCTCGGTGGACCCGATAGGCTGAAGTCAGATTGCTTTACCTGCATTACGCGATCGGCATATTCAGATTTCAGAACTGAGTGATTCTGCATCCGCGCCTCTTTCCATCCCTGCATCGCATTGAAGTCATCAATTGTGTGCTGCACCATTTGATCGGTTGACTTATCGGCTCTCGCCTTAACTTGCGGGTCAATCGTTGTGACAAACGCAGTCGCCGGATAGTCAGCGTGAGCTTCGAGTAATAGACAGTATTCTAGCGGCGCGCATCCATAGTTGCAGAACACTTCCTCGACTGTTCGCTGCGTTCCAGCCGGATCGCTGAAGTCTAGCGGCGGATCGAGTACTACTCCGCCGGGGATGTCGAGCCTCGGGCGATCATCACCTATGGAATACATCGTCAGCCTTCCGCCGCCGGTGCCGCAGTCAGACCAGAGCTGTAGCTGTGCGATATACGGCGTGTCACCATACTTGGCGATAGCGGGGCCGAAACCGTAGCCAGTAAGTTCATATGTGAAGATGTGCGCTCCGGTGATAGCATTGTTACAGTTAAATGTTCCGTAAGGGGGTACACGCGTTCCCCAGAAGACTAACGGATCGCAGGTCAGCGCAGCGGCGTTGGTCATCTGTCCGCGGGTGACATCCCACCACGTGGCGTTGTTGTCCCAGTAGCTTCGACACCAGATACCGGCGTAGCGGCTGTCTTTGCTGGGTACTGCGCCGTGATACCAAAGCTCCGCTGCGTCAAAGACTGCCGCAGGGGCATAGAACGGCTGACCTGACAACCAGTATTGATCAGTTGCAGGCGTACCGTCGGCGGCGTCAATGGACATCGCATAGCTGTCAAATGAAGTATGATCTGCCATCGCCAGATTCGTGAATAGCCAATTCTTCGATTCGCTATAAGTTGCCCCGGCGGTTGTACCTTCATTCCAACCGAGAAGTCCTGAGAATCCGCCCTCGGGCCAGTCGGGATGCAATTCGAGGTCCGTGGCTCTCAATTTGTATACTGCTCCCACGGTCGCACCAGGGCCCGCATCGCCGCCATAGAGGCCTTCTGCACATCCAATGAACAGGTCGACACCGTCCGATGACGGTGAATTCCAGATCGGATTGCCGTGAGGGGTGTAGCGCCAGACGTCGGTGACACCGGTGAACTTGTCGAGCTTGTATATCGTGCCGCCATCTCCACCGAAGTAGATGAAGTCGCCAAGGATAACAGTCGGGCAGAAACGCATCTGACCAGCTGTACCTTCGAGGCCGGTGCCGAGAATCGGACTGCGATGCCAGATAACAGCTCCGGTAAACGCGTCAGCACACACCATCGATTCAAACGTACCGCCTCCGAAGTATATCAAGCCGTCTTGAACTGTCGGGCTGCTACGTACGGCACCGCCGATAATGCTCGAATACAGCGGATCAGCGGTCAACGTGCTCCATACCGAAACCGGACCGCCGGAGCCGTCCCCCTCAACCGTGAAACATTCGAGATGCACTCCGAATGAGGCATAGACGAGGCCATCTGCAATCGTCGGGTTCGCGAAATAGCAAAAATCATACGGCGACCAGTATTCCCAGATCTTCTGGAAACCGCAAAGATCACCGATTTCGATCTGACTATCACCAGTACGAGCGTAGTCGTGAGAGAGTGTCGGCCACTCACCCTCGTCTACACATGGATATGTTGGCGGGCATCCTACGAGGCAACATGTTCGAGCCTTCATAAGAAATGCGACGTCGAGGCTCCAATCCTCGATCATCGTATACCAGTTGCCATCCCACAGACCGCCTCTGCCGGTTTCAGTAGAGCCGTCGTCGGAAATGACAGCCAGAACGTCATCCGGATCATTTAGAATGGGATTGAACCCAAGATGGAATTCATCATAGATCCAAATGTGGTCGTCATAAATATCGATCATCTCATAATTCGGATACCAGTTCGTGATTTCCGGCACGGTGTAGACAGCGATTGTGTCCGTCGGGTAAGTCCCGTCGGTATTGAAGAGTATGAAGTCTGCGCCGGGATTACCGACCGATGCACCCCGATAGAATGCAATCCCGATCTCAGCTATTTCGCAGCAGTTCTGCCATAGCATTGTGAATCGCATATTGTAATAGGCATCGCCGTATTCGTCGGGTAGCACCCAGTAGTAGAAGGCGTCTCCGTTGTACTCCAATATGTAATTACATTCCGGCGGAGGAATGTCTTCCTCGCACACATACGCTTCGATAAGAAAGTCGTAATCGGTCCCCCAGTCATCGATCATCAGGCCCCAGTAACCGGACCAGAATTCAGAACTGCGATACTCGGCGTTGCCTGAACCATCGTCCGAAAGTACAGCCATTACGTTTCCAGCTGCCTGGTTGACCGTCGTATAGCCGACGTGGAAGTCCGTGTTCGGCGGGATGATAATGTCGTACGGCGTCAGGTCGACCTGAGTCTCGTCAGGATACCACAATATTTGAGAGGTGGGGATGTTTTCGGTAAGCAGAAGCTCTCCGGGAAATCCGTTTCCGTCATCCCACCAGATCATCAAGTCGATTCCTTCACCGGTGACATCGATCGAGCCTTCTTCATACAGACTAATTCCGGCAGTTCGGAGTTCGCGGGGCCAAATCATGTTGTTTGTAAATCTCTCGTTGAAGAAGTCATCGCTGTACTGATCGGGAATTGTCCAGTAATAAGCAGCGGCGTAATTACCGTACTTCAGCCATGAGCATGGTCCCGGGTCACCGAAACATAACTCAGCCTCAATTACGAAGTTGACATCGAGTCCCCAGTCATTCAGCATCGTCCCCCACACGCCGGTGTAGTGCTCCGATGACCTACCGGTCCCAGTTGTCCCTTCGTCAGACAGTAGGGCATAGACATCATCGGTTTGATTAACTGTTGTGAAGCCTATATGAAAATCTTCATCCATGAAAGTCAGATCGAAAGGAGTGAAGTCGACTGCAACTGCGTTAGGATACCAGGCCATTTCGGGGGCTGGGATATTGATCCGCGCAAGCTCGCCTCCGGGAAATCCGAAGCCGTCATCATGCCAGACTATGATATCAACACCATCCGGACTGACCACCGAACTGGCTGCGTCGTAGAAACCGAGGTAGACATTTGCCAGAGTTGCAATCTGACCACTCGGTGCCGTGAAACGCATGTTGAAGAAATCATCGTCGTACACATCGGGAATAGTCCAGAACCAGAACGGAGTACCGTCCCAGTACGAATAGGTGTCACAACCTGTGGGCGCGTGACTGAATGTGCCGCTGACAACCGCCTGCTGATCGGGCGTCGCTGTTTTGGTAAACTTCGGAGGCATCTCCGGAAGAGCTGAATTCAACTCGCCGGATGCCTTCGGAGCATCTGGTTGAGATTGTGGTATGCGTTTTGCATCGTTCGGATCTTTGACGGCAAATGATGCACTGCTCGATGCCAGAAAAAGCCCGACGAGCAGGACAGCCAGAGTTACATTCCTCGACATGACATGCCTCCCATGGATCAGTAGCTGTAAGTCAGCCGAGCAGGTGGCGGTTGGTCGCGACCGGAGATGTTGTTCTAGCCTTTTCTCGACCCTAAATTCCTATCTGCATTATGCAGATTATGTTTGAAAACAAATGCCTATAGACCAATATGTCGGTAGTCAGAGTACATAAACAATGTAGTCTCTGTTCTCCGGTTCGTCAAGGTAATTGTAGTCGGGAATTAGGACTCGGAAGTTAGAAGGTACCCCCTTCTCGGGGAATGTTGAAAAAGCCCAAGTTCTGTCATTACTAGCGGAGCATGGCAATCTCTATCATGACTGATTCCTATAGTTACCAATGAGATCACCACGTCACTTCGTTCCTCATGATGACGGAGAGCAGCCGATTTTTGTACAAGTGGACTTTTTCAACAAGCCCCTTGCTGGGGGTTCCTCTGGTGAATGAACTCACCCGACAGAATCCGTCAAAGGCGGATTCCGTCGGGTGGGGCACCATGCCTATTAGATAGTATTGGGTTGATTCTTTTCTGGAAGATTGGGACGTGCAATGGGCTGCTTGGGTTAGAAGTCAATCTGCGTACCTATCAAGAACGCATGTATTCCCACAGCAGAAGGAGAACCACACGCGACTTTCGCTCTGACCATTCTAATCTCTCCAACAACCCCGATTGCACTGGATAAGAATAAGACAAATCCGCCTGTGACAGCGAGGCCGAACTTGCCCTCACTTATCCAAATACTATTCCCGCGAGGAACGTCAAAAGCACCGGCTCCCACTCCAACATACAACACTGTGTTCTCTCTTGAATGCTGTATCATGCAAGACGCGACATAGTAGTTTCCTTTTCCAGCTGTTAAGCTTGGAAGCCATGTGGCTTCACGCACGAAGACACCTGAATGAGTCGCACAGTCGAGCTGAAATGCAAATAGGCCACCTGTTCGATAACCAATACCATAACCCCAGCCTCCTCTGCTTTTCATGTACGTTGTTGGTGCACGGTCGAACGCTACACAGTCTTGTGTCCAGTTCAAGCTGGAATAAAACCCATGGATGTATCCGCCCTTGTGCGTGCCTGCCCGCAAGTCGTCAGCCCCCACAGCTCCGAAGGTTGAAGCGAGTAGTAACGTAGCAAACACGTGCCTCCACAAACCGAAATTTATCATCACTCTCTCCCGCATAACGGTCGATTATTCGATGCCTGTATCCAAGGAAAGCCGAGAGGTATACTTTGTCAAGGAGTTTCAGGAGACTTGACTCAGATTGGATATTTGTCTGCTATGTCAGGAGCCTGCCCATGGCTTCTGCCAGCTTAGCCACACCGGCATCTAAACGTTCTGATTCACCGCCGAAACCGATCCTGATATGAGACGGTTCGCCGAAGAATCTTCCCGGTACTACATAGATGTTATGCCGGGATGCGAGCTCATCAACGAATGAATCAGTATTGTTGAGGGATCTGATTCGAGGGAAGTATATGCAGCCGAATTCAGGAATCGCTCCCGAGAGAAGCCCCTCATCAATCAGCGGACCGAGGTGAGTCGTGAGCAATTCGCGATTCTTCGCTACATGCCCGATTGACCGATCCCGATATTCGTCGAGATTGTCGACGACAACAGATGCGATGCCGTCGTTGACTTTCGATCCGGAGCCTTCAACGATGACCTGCAGATTCCTCACTTTCGAGGCGACTTCCGACTGGGCAACGATCCAACCGGTGTGGATCGATCCAAGTCCGTAGACTTTGGTCAGGCCATCGAGTGATACAAAGCAGTCGTTTAGTGACACAGCATGTTTGCACTCGCGAGGTCCGAGGTCGTGATAAATCTCATCGACAACAATTGTAATCTTCGGGCTGACGCTTTGAGCCAAAGAAGCGATGTCGCGCAGATCATCATCTGACATCAATGAGCCGCTTGGATTGTGAAGATTGCTTAGTATGAGCAATTTGCTGTTTGGCTTGAGGACACTCTCAAGATCATCTGCATCGATGCGAAATTCTGGAGGCCTTCGTCTAATCGAATCGATTTCACATCCGATGAAATCTGGCGCGGCAACGAGTGGCTCATACGCGGGTGATTCAATTACCACATGATCGCCGGCTAACAGCAGCGCGCCGCAGAGTATATAGATGGCATTTGAGACGCCATTCGTTGTCACAATCCTGTCAGCAGCGATCTCATATCTTGCGGCGATGCTCTCAATCAGAGGAACATGCCCCCATGCATTGGACATTCGAAGGTGATCGCTAATGTCATTCCGGCAGAACCTGTCGATATCTCTCCTCAACATCTCAGTCGGTTCATCGACAGAGCTCGACATTAGGAAGTGAATGCCCGGTTTGCAAAGCAATCTGACTTCGATGTCTTTGTACCATGTCAAATAGTCTATCAGCATAGTCGTGTAATAAAATGAAAACGTGCCTGCAATCAATAAAAGATTGCCCGGTGGATTGCACGACCCTTGCCGAAATCACTCCATCCACAGACCTAATATGGAAGTGTGAGCAAAGTCCGTAAGCTGCTACAGGAATATGGATTGTGATAGTCTATGACACCAGAATTCTATTGTGATACAGGATGCTTATACTTATACTTATTCTACCTGGGGCGTCAGAATCACTTCGGGAGGTGAGCCTTGAAGCTGTTCTTAACACTAATTGTTTTCTTGATTCTTGGTTCAGTGACGTCATTTGCTTCTGATGATGCGAGCAATTCCGATGCGATCAAGCCGTCCAAGGCTTGTTTTGTCGATCTTGATGGTGATGGAATAAATGACAACGCTCGCGATATGGACGATGACGGTATTCCTGATACATTCGGGGCTGAGGCCTCAGCGATTCCGTCAGAAACTGAAGGCATGTTCGCTCCCAGCATCAGCATAGACTGGAACGCGAGCGGTTTCGGGGCGGGGCAGGCAGAAGTCGAAACGAAGGAAGCAAATTCCGGGAAGTTCAGCGCGATAAGATTCTCTGCGCGTGATCTCGGTGCGTGCCGTGGTGGCCTGAAGGCTGGCGATGGCTTGGGGATTGGTGAAAGTGGCGGCGTAAATGCCGGAGGCGGTGGCATGGTTTGCGAAGGCGGAGTCTGCCGACCGCGATAGAGGAGAGAGTAGTTGCATCTGGTTTGTAGATCCCTCTTTGGACTGGCATTAGGTTGCGTCATGTCGGTGACCGCCCTCGCCGATGTCGGTTTTGATTTTAGCTGCACGCATATAGATGCAGGCAATCTCTTTAATGATTCCACCGACATAACCGATGCTTACACGACTGCCAGTTCCACAATATTCTACTATCCGCATCCGAAGACCGAAATTACGTTCAACAATAACTACGCATACTATCGAGATCGCCTGTATCTCGGCTATTTTTCAAGTGGTGGTGGAGTCACATATATTCCCACATCCGAAGGAGCGAAGTTTCAGCTTTATTCCTCTGGGAGCTTCACCGGCATGCTGTATCGCAAAGGCATGTCTGATTTTGATAATAACACCTTTGATCTCTCTGTATCAATAGGCTACAAGATTGATGAGTCGGTGCGAATACGGCAGGGGCTGTCGTACAAGTCGACCGCCTACACGAAGTCAGAATCGAGCGATCAGGAGAGCTTTGAGATGTCTTTTGGCGGTAACTTCCGGTTGCTCGGCTCCAACGTGGTGGATCTTGAATTGGGCTACGCTTTCGCGAACTTTGATTTCATTTACCCGACTGATGCGGTCTTCCCAAAACTCGGACTGCCTGCGAGAATTACACCCGATGGGCGATTCTATGGGTTTACTGACGGGCAAATGAAATCGGTGTACTTCTCGCCCCGGTATTCGCGGCCAATCGGGCCAAAGACTGGACTAGCGATCACATACACATATCGCGAGTTCTTCAACACAGAGGATGCGGTTTTGCTCGGCATAACATCGGGTGATATTTCTGCTGAGAATCTTTCCCCGTGGTCATCTGTATGGCAGGGGAGAGCAGTTACCCTCATGCTGAAGACTTATGTATTTCCGAAGATGATTGTCTCGGCCGGAGTCGGCTATTGGAATAAAGTCTTCTTAAGGACGTACTACGGCGAAGATGGCATCGACTACTTTTTCCAGGTTACCGATCGCCATGACGACAAGTCCAAGTTTTACATCAGCATTCAGGACCCGATCCTCATGGAATCGGGTGTTCTGGTGGAAACGACAATATCGGCCGATTACACCAATAATACGTCCTCGAAACCGCTCTACGATTACTCAGGATTGTCAGTATCGATTGGTTTCAGGGTTCACATGTAGGGCGTCACTTTTTCGTGACCCGAAACTGAGAGTTGATGCTGGCTGGATATCGCAGAAAATGCGACGGAATAACCGATTAGAATGCAATTGAAATTCGGCGGCTGAGCGCTCGGAAACCGATTTTGTTGTTGATTTATAACGGAAATTGTCTATATTATTACACCCTGCACGGATGTTTTATTGTACTTGTTATTGGAGGAACATCATCATGATTTTTGGCCGAGGTGGCGCCATGCTGCTTCTTGGGGCATTTGCGCTTGTGATGCTTTTCTCGATCTCTGCGGAAGCTGAGAATTACAGCCCCTCGGGCGAGCCGGAAAGGGCTCTTGAATTACCGATCAATCCGCCGTCTCTTTCGAGTTCATCTACAACCTATGATGGGCATTTGCGACTATATATCGTCGAACCATCTTCAAGATGGAGAAGCACCAGAGAGGAGTTCGGCCGGCCGTACTTTCATTATGGTCTTCTTGACTATGCATATAACGCAGATTTCTCCATCACTGAAAGCTCGACATTCGATCAGACTATTACGTGGGATGCCTCTGTCGCTGGATGGGGAGATGCACAGGAAGGCAACATAATGGTAATTGCCGTTGTCTTCAATCTCGTCTACACCATAGGCTACGCGAATCCGCCATCGGGAAATCCTTTCATTTGCTATCCCGCAGATGCCGCAGCGGGTGCCAGGCCGGGAGAGACTGGCGCTAACGTTGCTGTCGGCGATTTCACTCACACCGTCTTCGCTGAGGAGGCAACACAGACCCCATGTACTTATTGCCCATACGCATTGTTTGCATTGGACTCAATAGATAAGTCGCTGGATTACCCCTTTTTCTATGTCGCTTTGGTCGAAGACAAAACCTCTGTTGCTCACAACAGGTGTGTTAACGATTTCAATACTGTCGGTTACCCGTCTCTCTTCTTTGATGGGGGAGATAGCGTCGTGGTTGGCGCTCTCAACGGTTATCAGGCCATCTACCGCGAGAAGATTGAAGCCTGCGGGCAGCGAGAGGTAACAGGTTTACTGCTGAACATCGATGTTGAGTGGGTCGGTGACGATGTAGTATCGACTCATGTGACGATTGCTTTGGGCGATCCTACGAACCAGGCGCCGGTGTGTTCGTCGGCCCCAGTCGGGGCTGACACGGTTCTTAATGCGCTGAGTTACACTTACTCGGCCACCGCTACGGATCCCGAAGGGCAGCAGGTCTACTACAAGTGGGATTTTGGTGACGGTGTGACAGATTGGATCGGCCCCTTTGCATCTGGAGAGCCCGCGGAGCAGGAACATTCATGGTCTGTTGCGGGTGACTATATCGTAAAGGTGAAATCCAAAGACCAGTGGGGAGAAGAATCTGGCTGGTCTGGTGGTATTACTGTGTCAGCGTTTTACTGTGGCGACGCAGATGGTCAGAATCAAATCGACCTTGATGATGTTGTCTATCTGATTGCGTACATATTCACGGGCGGTCCGGCACCCGTTCCCCTTATCGCTGGGGACGCAGACTGTGTGAATGCAATCGATTTGGATGATGTGGTATATCTGATTGCCTACATCTTCACGGGCGGCCCTGCTCCGTGCATTTACTGTCCGTGACGGTTGGGTTTGTAGATTGACTTTTTCTTGCTGCATCGACAGTTATACGCAGCGTGACAATACAGGATGCACGTCGTACTTGCTCGTTTGGATATTAGAAGTATATGAATAACATGTTTCTTTCAGAAACCAGAGGAGGTAATCGCATGAAACGCCGCTACGGAGTCATCGGGATCTCTGTGGGAGCACTCCTAACCACAATGCTCTTGCTGTCATCGGCACTCGCTGCCGACAATTTCTGCCCTCGGCCCGGACCAGAGAGAGTAGTTGACATTACCGAAGAACCGGCCATGAAGTCGGGAGATCGGGCAGCATATAATGGTACCCTTCGGTTGGTCATTACCGAGCCGAATTCACGCTGGTACAATACGAAGTTTCACAGACCGCAGTACCATTTCGGTTTCATCGACTGGGCTCTCATCCAGAATGTCGATTTGCCTACCGAGGCAGACACATTTGAAACGACGATTCAATGGGACGCATCTGACAATGGATGGACCGGGATAAGGTTCGACAATGTCGCGGTAGTGGCCGGGCTCTATGATGCTGATTGGGTGTGGAGATACTCCTATCCGCCTTCCAGCAATCCATTCCAGGCGCACTTCGTTGAAGCCTCCACACATGCCATGCCGGGAGAAATGAAATCCAACTTCGCGACCTGCGACTACACACACAATGTTCTTGGCGAAGAAGGCACAGGCACCTGGTGCCCATATTGTGTCTATCAGATAGACGCCCTGCATGCTATCTCGCAAGCAGGCGATTTGCCGTTCCATTATGTCGCACTCATCCAGGATAAAGTGGCTGCTGCGGACAGCCGTTGCTCAAGCGATTACAATATTTACGGATACCCGACCTCTTGGTTCGACGGTGGTTATCAGGTTCTCGTTGGTGGATGGACCGGGATGGAGCCGGACCTAAGAGCAGATATTGCCACTTGTGGAAATCACATTGTACAGAATCTGAAACTTGAATTAGATGTTTCCTGGACTGACCCTGATCTCGTGACAGCCCATGTGATAGTCACTCAGGGTCTTAATATGAATCTGGAGCCTGCGGTTCCCGGCGCTCCCAGTTGCCCGGCGACGGGCGATCAGTACACGCCAGTGACTATCACTGTCACCACCACAGATCCTGAAGTCGATGATGTCTATTACCAATTTGACTGCAGCGGAGATATCTCCGGTTGGGAAGGGCCGTTCCATTCAGGGGAACCGGCTGACTTTGAGTATTCTTTCTCCACCGGTGGTGACAACACGGTCATGGTGAGAGCAAAAGACAATTGGGGTTGTGAAACTGCATGGTCTCCGGCAGCCGATATCTATATTAATCCCAATCTCGCACCGTCGACGCCCGACGCAGTCTCAGGCTCTGACTCTATAGTCGTTGACAGGAGCTTCACGTATTCCACCAGCACGACCGATCCTGAAGGTGATCAAGTATATTACATGTGGGATTGCGGTGATGGTGTGTCTGGCTGGCTTGGCCCATACGACTCGGGCGAGCAGATGAATTATGATCATAGTTGGGCGACCGCTGGCGATTACAGCGTGATTGTCAAATCCAAGGATGAATGGGACAACGAGTCCGCCTGGTCCGAAGCTGTCACAGTATCTGTCTTTGTCTGCGGTGACGCTGACCTGAACGGTTCGGTCGACATTGACGATGCCGTTGCATTGATATGTGTGATATTTTCGGGTTGTCCGCTCCCACCGACAGTAGTCGTTGATTCCGACTGTACGGGAGCTCCTGATATCGATGATGTCGTGTACCTGATAACGTACATCTTCGCTCAGGGACCTGCGCCTTGTGAAGGGTGCTGATTGAGCCTTGACAGTATTGATTTGAATATAGACTGAAATGAGTAAGCCGGGAATCGTCTGAGACGGTTCCCAGCTTACGTTTGTGGTGCGCCGTTCTCCGAATTCAATCACGATTATAGCATCATCCGCTCAAGAATCCCACTTCCCATATAGTGTCCTGTACATGATTTTGATCTGGACAATATGGATATAAGTGATCCGTCACAATATTCCCGGCAATGGCTTCTATAAACGCTTGACAAAGATGGCGTTTGGTAATTACTTAGTGCAAATCGTATTTGGGAGGTGACACGCATCTCTCTGAGCAAGATAGTGGGAACTTACTATGTATTTGATTGTGAAATTATTAACAATCTATGTCGATAGAAGAGAATAAGAGTGTTCGTTCGGTTACAGCCGAGCGCATAGAGCAAGGAGAAGGAAATGGCAGAATTCGAACCGGCTGAAAGCCAAATCGCGGCCGATACTCTGGTCGTTGGAGGCGGAATATCCGGAATGACTACCGCCATTGAGACGGCTGAAGTCGGCAAGCATGTTATTCTTGCCGAGAAGCTCCCGTCACTAGGCGGCAGAGTGGCATCGATGACTCAGTATTTTCCAAAGCTCTGCCCACCGACGTGTGGCGTGGAGATTAATCTGAAGAGGATCAGGCTGAATCCGTATATCCGTGTGCTTACACTTGCGGAGATAGAGAATGTGAGTGGTTCGCCCGGAGCTTATGAAGTCACCATCAAACTCAGCCCGCGTTTTGTGAACACAAAGTGCACGGCTTGCGGTGAGTGCGAGAAAGTCTGTGAGATTGAACGCGACAATGACTTCAACTACGGCATGGACAAAACCAAAGCCATCTACTTGCCTCACATGATGGCATATCCACAGCGCTATGTTGTTGACCCGCAGTTCGCGGCCGACGAGCGGATGAAGAAGTGCGTGGATGCGTGCGAATATGGCGCGATAGATTTTGACATGCAGCCGAAGACAATCACCGCGAAGGTTAAGGCTGTCGTATGGGCAACTGGCTGGAGACCATACGATGCTGCGAAGATAGAGAATCTTGGATTCGGCAAATTTCCGAATGTTATTACGAATGTGATGATGGAGAGAGTAGCCTCTGAAAGCGGGCCATATCAGGGCAAGATTCATCGTCCTTCGGACAAGAAGGAAGTCACGAGGATCGGGTTCGTTCAATGTGCCGGATCGCGCGATGAGAATCATCTGCCGTACTGCTCAGGCATTTGCTGTATGGCTTCAATGAAACAGGCCACGTACATAAGAGAACAGTATCCGGACGCTGAAATACACATGTTCTACATAGATGTCAGATCTCCCGGACGTCTTGAAGATTTCTATGTCGCACGGCAGGCAGACGAAAAGATTCACTTCCACCGAGGGAAGGTTGCTCGAATCACCGAAGCAGCCGGCTCCAACAATCTGATCCTTGAAGCGGAAAACACTCTGACCGGTGAGATAACCAAGACCGAAGTTGACATGGCTGTCCTGGCAACCGGCATGGTACCGAATACGGCCGACAGTCCTCCGCCTCTCGACACGCAGCTTGACGAGTTCGGCTTCATAGTGGAAGACTTGAAAAAGGGAGTTGTCGGCGCTGGATGCACGATGAGACCGTTTGACGTCTCGGCATCGATCCAGGACGCGACTGGAGCTGCCCTCAAGGCAATCAACATCGGACTGGGGAGGTAGAGCGATGGAAGCTAAAGTAGGTTGCTATATATGCAAAGGCTGCGATATCGGAAAATCGCTCGATATCGACAAGTTGATTGAGACTGCGGGAGAACTGAAGCCTGCTGTCTGTAAATCGCATGATCTCCTCTGCAGCGCCGAAGGCGTTGAGATGATCAGGAAAGATATCGAATCTGACGGGCTCAACAGAGTCTGCGTCTGCGCATGTTCGAATCGAGTATTTCCTGAGTTGTTCGATTTCGGGACGGATATCTTCACAGACAGAGCCAACCTGCGCGAATGGGTTGTCTGGACTCATCCAGCTAACGATGAAGATACTCAGATGCTCGCGGAAGACTATATTCGTATGAGCATCACGAAGGTGCAGAAAGGTGAACCGCCTGTTCCTTTCACCGAAGAGACAAGCAGAGACATCATGGTGATTGGCGGCGGAATGTCCGGGATGACCTCGGCGAAAGCAGCCGCTGATGCTGGCTATAAGGTGACTCTTGTCGAGAAGGAGGATCATCTCGGAGGCTGGGCGACCAAGTTCACCAAGGTGTTCCCGAAGCGACCACCCTACAAAGAGCTGGAGGGCACCGGCGTGGAGGATCTGATCGGTCAGGTCGAAAGCCACGAGAACATCACCATTCACAAATCGACCGTTGTCAAGAAGACAGATGGCCAACCCGGCAAATTCATGGTGACGTTGACAAGCAACGGTTCGACGAGTGAGTTGCAGGTTGGGTCGATAGTTCTTTCTGCAGGATGGAGACCGTACGACGCCTCGAAGCTGACTCATCTCGGATACGGATCGACCCCCGATGTCATAACGAACATTCAGATGGAAGAGATGGTCCTGAATGGCGAACTGAAACGGCCATCGAACGGCAGGCCGATCGAGAGCATTGCATTTATTCAGTGCGCTGGATCTCGGGATCAGGATCACCTTCCCTATTGCTCGGCAGTTTGTTGCCGCGTTTCGCTGAAGCAGGCTATGTACGTTAGAGAGAAGTATCCCGACGCCAAGATATATATCATCTATAAGGATGTGCGGACTCCGCAGCAATTCGAACTCTTCTACGCAAACGTTCAGAACGACAATGGTGTCTTCCTAACCAAGGGAGAAATTGCGAGTGTTTCGAACGGTTCCGGCGGACTGAAGATAGACGTCACAGATACGTTATTCGGTGAAGACATTCAAGTGCAGGCCGACATGGTCGTGCTCGCGACCGGCATGGTACCGGCCACGAAAGTCGAAGATATCCAGGCTCCGGCAGAAGGTGAGGTGTCTGGAGCTGACGCCGACGGCGAGAAGAAGGCTGCAGAAGCTGCCGAACCGGGAGCGAAGATCATAAACCTGACCTATCGCCAGGGTACGGACCTCCCGACACTGAAATACGGTTATACGGATTCGCACTTCATTTGCTTCCCGTATGA
>JAHJOQ010000091.1 GCA_018820315.1 Candidatus Zixiibacteriota bacterium
CGATGGAAGTGGAGCTATCGACATAGATGATGTCGTGTATCTGATAGCTTATATTTTTCAGGGTGGCCCGGCCCCGAATCCACTTGATGCAGGAGATGCAGATTGTTCAGGGGCTATAGATATAGACGATGTTGTGTATGTAATCGCATACATCTTCTCTGGTGGCCCTGCTCCAGGCGACCCGAACGGTGACGAAGTGCCGGATTGCTGAGGAGCGACTTGAAGAAACTCAGATAGCAGGGAACCGCACAAAACAATGGCGACCCTAACGGGATTTGAACCCGTGTCGCCGCCGTGAAAGGGCGGTGTCCTGGACCAGGCTAGACGATAGGGTCGCGAAAAATGCGGAGTCATTATACTTGCTTCGTCCCGTAAGTCAAGTGAAAAGATCGCCGCAGCCGCGCCCGAAGGCTATGAGCGGGCAAAGTCGCACAGCGTGTTCGGGACTAATAATGGATGATTAGAGGGATATGTTCTCTGACATATCAGAAGATTCGCCTAAGTTCGCGCTTCGGTTTCAGCATTCTTCTTCTCCAATCTCTTCTGAAACGAATCTACTACTTCCAAGACTGCCTCGAATGATCCGATTCTTGCTGATGCTTCTCTCATCAGCATCCTGCTGATCAGAGTAGAGATTACCAACGGCGGTATATGCTCGTCCGATTGCCAGATCAGATTGCCTGCATTATCGTATTTCGGCGTCTTTCCGGTCAGAAGCAGAAATAGCATTGCTCCCGCGGCGTACACATCGGATGCTTTGCTTCTCCTTCGCTCCGGTGCACTGTACCAGTTCTGTTTATCTCTGTGGTGGTGTTCGGGAAGTGCGAAATCTGTCAACTTGACCGTATCGTTCAGATCAAACAGAATATTCGACGGTCTCAGATTGCCATGTACGATCTTATTCTCGTGGGCGAATTTGAGTCCCTCGGCAATCTGTTTGAATATCCGGAGAGCTGTCTCGACAGTGCATGGTCGACCAATACGTTCCGCGAGAGAGCCGCCACGGGCGTAGTCAGAGATGATGACATTCTTGTTTATGTCGCAGCCAGCGCCGTAAACTCTGTTGATGTTGGGATGATCGAGAGTGGCAAGGAGTTTGGCTTCTCTCATTCCCATTTCGCGCCTGATCATCTTTTTGATCACGTATAGCTTGCCGTCAATTTCGTGCTGAACCAGATAGGTCGCGCCAAACACTGTTTCGCGGAGTGTTTCGAGGAATGTGCAGTTCCCCATGATCTCGTTGGCCATGGAACCGATCACCAACGGTGGCACGTCATCGACTGTTACAACTCCACGGACTGCTGACAAGAGCGAGTGTCTAAGATCTTCGACAGATTGATAGCGATCCTGCGGGTCGAGTTGAAGACATTTTAGGATCACGCTGTCCAATTGTCGGGGAATCTCGGGATTTATTTCCGATGGCTGCCTGTACCATCCGAGCGGCTTGTCACCGGTCGTTAACTCGTACAGGATCACACCAATCGAAAAGATATCGGTGGTCTGATCGATTTCGCGGAAACGGAGCATCTGCTCCGGAGATCTGTAAGTCAATCTGCCTTTGACGAGATTGGATCTGGTCTGAATTGTGCGCTCTTTGTCAATCATCTGTGCAATACCAAAATCGGCAATCAGCGCGTTCCCGCTGTTTTCGATAAGGATATTCGATGGTCGAATGTCTTTGTGGATGATCCCGTTCGAGTGGGCGTAGTCGAGCGCCTTGAGCACCTGAAGTAGTATGTTGATTCCACTGCCGAGTGGGAACTCCCCATCAGCCATGATTTTCTTTAGAGTCATTCCATGGACGAAGTCCATGACGAAGAAGCAGCGGTTTCTGTCGACTCCGCGATCAATGACGTGGACGATATTTGGATGCTTGAGCTGAGCGACGATCATCGCTTCCTGCTCGAAACGTCTGATTATGGCTGGCTCGAGCGCAGCTCGTTTGGTGAGGACTTTTACGGCAACGACACGCTTAAGAGAGGATTGCCGCGCCTTATATACCTGTGCGATGCTTCCGTGACTAATTCTCTCTATCACAACGTATTCGCCGATCTTCTCATGCGGTCTGAATAAGTCTGTGTTTCTTGATATCGATGTGACTGTCATAATGCTCCTGTATCAATTATCGGTGAGGATCAGCCTTGGTTGAGCAGAGTGTGCGTAATCTCTGCAAAAAGACACGGCAAATCGAGACCGTAAGCGCCCGTGCGCGTCTATGCGGTCAGAATCCCTTGTAACGCAGGATGTTGGGTTACCTGCTGCGGGTTCGAATGAGAATCCCGCCAGGTCGAAAATCAGGGTAGAGTTGGGTCCCGTGAGCATCTGATGCTTGTAGCTCTTCCGGGTAGTAGTACATATAGCCGTCTGAGGAGCTAATTGAGTCGAGGACCCAGGCGGTATCCAATTCGGAAAAGCCATCTACGGCAAACGGACTTACGGAGAACCAGATGGTCGCAAGGAGTCCGCCGGGGTCGTTGATTACGGGCATCGGCTTGGTGAGTGTCGGCAACACCAGAATCCGTACAAGATTAGAATCACTGCTGAATGTCGCCAGATACTGATGATCTGGATTAACCGTCGAACCTGCGAACGTAACCGAATCAGGAAACAACGCACCGGGGTTGAATCTGAGTGGGACTTTGATGGATGCAATCGGAAGACTGTTATCGAGCAGAATGCGGACTGGCAGCAGGTCTCCCGGCATTCCGTCAACGGAATCCACGGAGACTGTCAACTGCTCTGAGATTGTTGTGCTGCTGCTGATCGAGACTATTGCGCCGGCGATTAGGAGTATCAGGGCTACAGTTCTGATTCCGGATCCGAATCCCAGGGATGTTCCACGTCGATGCCTCAGTTGATTGTTCATGCCCGTTCTGTTGCTCACCGCATACATCTCCTGTACGTACATGTCGCCTGTTTGTTTGTTCCGTATAGAGCGAAAACTCAACGGCATTCGCAAATCTTTCGGTTTCTTCCTGTCTCTATTTCCGGCGCCAGTATCGGTCATCTGCCGCCTCCGCCGGAAAGATTTGGCTTGCAATGATAGCTCATTCGTGATACTATATATCTCATATATAAGGAGCAATTTGAAGGTCTGGGTGTAGAATCCTTGACAGTGGCCATAACGGAGGATAGACATGAAGCCTGCCCGCGATCTGACATCTCTTGAGGTGCTCGAAATCGCTATCAGGTCCGAAATGGATGCAGCCGCGCTCTATCGTAAGATGGGGAAGCTGGTCAAGAATAAGGACTTGAAGGCGCGATTGGCACAGCTCGAATCGGAAGAGAAGAAACATAGAGTGATGTTTGAAGAAATCTATAAGAAAATGTTTCCCGAAACCGACCTCAAGATTCCTAAGAAATCGTTTATCCCCATCGTCACTACCGCCCTCTCCGACGACCTTCCCATGAAGCAGCTTTTCCAGGCGGCGATGGAGGCTGAGAAGGTGTCTGAACAGTTCTATAAGGACCTGGCAAAGCGGTCCATAGACATACACGGATCATCGATGATGATGTATCTGGCTAATGTAGAAAGAGGTCACTACGATCTCCTTAAGAACGAACTTGAGTTCATCGAGAAGTTTCCTGAGTATTATGATTCGGAGTATTTCAATTTCGGTGATGATATGATTCATCTCGGCCCGTAGCCGGGAAAGCTGAAGACTGCAATGCGCGTCAAAGTCTGTAAGGAATCTGAATTGAAAGAAGGTGACTCCAGGGTGGTCTCGATTCTTGCCAAGCATGTTGCCGTATTCAAGTTGAACGGTGCACTGTTTGGTCTGGAAGGAGACTGCAAGCATATGAAGCAGTCTATTGCCGGGGGAAAGATTGAGGGCACTGTTTTCACCTGTCCCCACCACGGCTGGCGATATGACGTACCATCGGGGGAATGCCTTGAAGAATCGTGGGCGAAACTGAAAACGTATGCTGCTTATGTTGAGGATGGCCATATCTGGGTCGATGTCCTTTCGTGAGGCCGTCCTGTCTTGGATTGCTGCTGTGTTGCTCGGCGATTACAATCGATCACGGCAATCAGTTGAACCGGAATTAGAGGCGTGCCCTGCAAGGTCAGCACCTCATTTTCATGAAACAATGGAGAGTAGAATGAGATTATTGCCAGTTTTAATGTTGATATTCGTGAATCTCTTTCCTGTTGCTCAACGGCTGCAGGCTGAAGACGCCGAAAACATCATGGAGTCTTATATTAATTTTCTTTCGCAGGAAGATTATAAAGCTGCAGAGCAACTCTGGCATCCACAGTACATAGAGACATGCCACAGGCTTGGCATCACGTATCGAGACACTCCGTACAAATACGATTGCGTGTCACCCCTTTTGGAGAATATTGATCTGATAAGAAATGGGGCTGCAACATGGGATGCCATCTCGACAATCCTCGATCCCCAACATCAGAAAGTGATTCTCAAGGTTTCAACCCCGGAGAATACTGTTTCCTGTGAATACTTCTTCATGAACGATAGCTCTGGTACATACATGATCCCAAGATTCTGGATGTATCTGAACAATCTCAGTTTGGTCAAGACGAATTACTTCGATGTTTACTACCGTTCGGTGTCGCAGCTCAATGATTACTCAGTATTTGATCTTGACCGATTTGTCGAGACCGTTGCTGCGACATTCGGCACTCCTCCAAAGAAGCTGCTCTCTCTTTCACAGGACAGAATGGAGTACTTCCTGGTCGAATCGGAGAGTGAAGTGGCCGAATTGCTCGGTTTTCCAAGCCAGGGCGCGTACTATACGCCATGCGATGTCATAATCAGCCATCGCCTCCCGGATTATCATGAGGTTGCCATGTTCATGATCAACTATACGCAGGAGGACCTCGGGCTCTATACTGAGCCATTTATTACGAGAGGTCTCGTGTGCTATCTTGGTGGTCGGTTTGGGCAGACCAGCGACGTTATGTGGCAAATTGCTAACTTCACTCTTGCAAACGATATTTTTGCTCTCGACGATATCTTGACATTCGATGGGTTTCATCAAACAGTCGGCAATATCGATTTCTCATTTCCATTGTCGCTCGGTTTGGTTTCGACCCTGATCGACAAAACTGGAGTCAACGGTACTCTTGCGATTCTTAATGATTTTTCGGGCAGCATCGCATACATCAATACGTTGTCGACTGCAGACGTGAAGTCCGTTCTCGAGACAAAGACAAACAGCAACTGGGATGACATTGAGAAATTGGTACGCTCGAAAATCGCCGCTGATCCATTTCCGAATCTGAAGCCCGGGACCGCTTCCGACAGCGGACTCGTTGTTTTTGAGTCGGGGACCAGCACATTCAATATCAGGGTCACTCTCGACGATGAATGGTATAACTTCGCCGTGAGACCCTTCTCCAAGGACGTAATGCCGGAAGGTGTACTCACGCTTGCGGGATCTACCGGTAACCAGATGACGTCCTACAAGTCGTTTCTTTGGGCGGAGCAATTCCCTGAGAGAGAATACGCGTCTGAAATCTTTGCCATTCGATTCAATGGCCAGGAAATTGGCGTGTACGATTATTTAACAAATCAACTTGTTGCCAAGTATGTATCAAGTTTCGATGAGAATTCTGCGCTTCTTGAGGATGGGCGGATTGGTTTCAGGTTCAGGGAGAGCATACTTCGAGACAGGCTGGATCGGTACTTATGCCGTCTGGAAGCCAGTGGACTATAACGACGAACAACGTGTCCTCAGCGACTGAATGGCGAACTGGAGGATTGATGGGTATATTTCAACCGGGAATAGGCGAATATGTGAAGGAACTTCCTCAGAAGAGTCCGTCGCCGCTGGACGAGATGGAGCAATATGCCGCTGAGCATGGCTTCCCTATTATCGGTCCTCTGGTTGGGCGTGTGCTGCAGCAATTGGTAGTCCTCACCGGCGCGAAGAGGGTGTTTGAACTCGGGTCAGGTTACGGCTACTCGGCGCTATGGATGGCGCGTGTCATATCAGCAGATGGAAAAATTACATGCACCGACACGGATCCCGAGAACGAGCGGCGCGCAAAGGAGTATTTCAAGCGTGCCGGTCTTGAATCGAAGCTGGATTTCCGGTGCGGAGAAGCGATAGCGGAATTCGAGAAAGAAGTCGGTCCATACGACCTGGTGCTCAACGATATCGACAAAGAGCATTACCCGGCTACGATTAAGCTGGTCAAGGAACGCCTGCGTCCCGGCGGCGTGTTCGTCACCGACAATATCCTCTGGAGTGGCAGAGTGCTCGATTCGTCGCCAGATGCTGCCACAGCGGGGATACTGAAATTCACGCATGAACTTTACAACGATCCGGGTTTCATGACGAGCATCATTCCGCTGCGTGACGGCATCTCAGTCGCTATCAAGAAGTAGATGCAGGCTCAGAAAGGTCCGCAGTTGTCGGGAGAGCACGATTCCTGAGGCGCGGCACCTCCTGTGAAAATATACCCGATCAAGTATACTACATCATCGACATCGATTGCGCAGCTTGCATTGGCGTCTGCGCAACAGAGATCAGGGTGCGGAGACGGACCACCCGTGAAAATGTAGTTAATGCAGTACACGACATCATCGATATCAACAGTGCCGCTCTCCTCGGCATCGCCCGGTGTGCAATCAACCTGAGCTGAGTCTCTCTCGCAAATTACCTGAACGTTGACCGCGACGAATAGAGTTCCATTGCCGTCAATACACGTGTATTCGACTGCAATCGTACTTCCGTAATATCCTGGCTCTGGTATCGGTCCGACGGTGAACTGCAGTGTGGTAGTAGGATCACATCCAGTCTCAATTGTCCCGGGAGATGTCCCTGGATGAATCCAACTTGAATCGGCGGACGCAAGGTAGTCGACGGTCTGATTACCGAAGTTCATGATCTCAAATCCTACGGTGTCCTGATATTGATTAATGCAACCAGTTGAATCGGACGGGGCTATCATAATATCGAAGGGAGATTCTGTCAGTACGAGACTGCAGACGGGGGCGGGTTTGAACCACGGATAGCGAGTATACTTGTATGCGTTGTTTGTGATCGCACCTTCGTTGCCACGAATACCGGTGCCTGCATCATTATCGTCTACATATGCGATGTGCAGGAAATTCTCCGAGTACTTAGTCATTGACGCCCAGTGCTCGCTGTGACAGAAATCGCGATCGCAATTGTCTGTCAGTGTATTGGTCAGGTCGATTGCCGAGCCTGTGATCCAGGGAGTCCCATCCCCTTCGGAACCGTTCGCAGAGGCGTCGTGATTCCAGGTTGTACCTCCGTCACTGGAGGCCGTAATGAAGATGTCACCATTTGAGAATCCGTCATCTGAGCAATCTGAACTGATATCATCGTCTCCCGGAACTGTGTGGGCGCCGAATCGCGTGAATGATACGAATAGCCCGAACTCAGCCTCGCCCGTACTGTAGCATTCCGAGATATTCATTTTCGCGATTGACACATTGAACGCGCCGGTTCCCTCAGGGCAGTGACAACGAGGATGTTCGGCATCATATACAAGCGCAATGCAGTTGCCCGAGTTATCCCAGTGCCAAAGTCTGGAGCTGTAGAGCGGTCTGCATGGCTCAGTGCTGTCCGGCTCGTAAATGGGAGTGCTCCATACGACATGCAGGACTCCATTGTGATCGTAGAGTGCTGAAAGATCGATGTAGGCTTTGTGCTCGAGTTCATCGGTGTCGAGCGTTCCGCCAAGAGTGTAGTCTGTGATGTTCATGAAGGAGGCAGTGCCGTCCTGAAATGATACTCCTCCATCGGTGGACTCCAGATAGACGACATCGTGCTGCCACTGTATCCAGTCGCATGGATCCCTCGGATCATAGCGATCATAGAGTGGTTTCAGATAAACGATGGCTACATTATCAGAGTTTGGATCAGCCCGGACTACGGGATTCACAGTATACGTGGCATCGATGTAGGTTCCAAGTGTGTCGTCTGAGTTTGGAATGCATGCAGACGCGACATTATCTGCATATCGGTAGTAGATGATCGACTTTATTTCATCTGCAGGCGTGCCTTCGGGGGGAGCCTCGCAGGATACGATATGTCTGATGTTTGCCCCGCCGACGTCCTGCCACTCGACTTTCGGCCAGATGTAGTTGCTCGCAAATTCGATTGAACCGGACTCCACTCCAGAGCAATTCGGTGAGGCGGGAGCATCGATCAGATCGAATGCGCCTTCGGGTGGGATTGTATCGTACCCCGAGTTTGTGATATAGATGCCCGGAATCGGGACTTCATGGAATGTCACCACTGCAGCACCGTCAGCTCTGACATCGCAGTTGGCATAGCCGCCACCGATTTCTGAGATGTCTTTGCCGCCTGAGAGGCCACTGCTCCATGCCCATGTTCCTGTTCCTTCGTCAGCACGCGAGTTGTAGCGAACTGTCCGGGGACCATGATCGGTTGAC
>JAHJOQ010000092.1 GCA_018820315.1 Candidatus Zixiibacteriota bacterium
AGTCACACTTCTTGCTGACCTGTCAAAGGTCACGGTCATCAGGGGCTCCAAAGATGCCGGGAAGATTGAAACGATCAATGTTGAGAAATTGGTTGCAAGTGCGAAATACGACGAAGTTCCCGATCTCTATCCGGGCGATATAGTCGAAGTTCCTGCCATGCCGGGTGGTATAACCGGTACAGGTCTCCCGAAGAGTGTAACGGGGAAGAGGAACGTAGTCTATGTTACAGGAGCTGTTCTAAGATCCGGTCCCGTGGGCATTGAGGAGGGCATGGATGTTCTTGATGCGATTGTGCTCTCTGGTGGCAGCTCGCCTGGCGCCGATCTGAGAAAAGTGAGTGTGATTTCGAAGCTGGAAGGCTATTCAAGTGTTATGACTGTAAACCTCGAGAAATACTCTGCGACCGGCGCCCCTCGTAGGTATGTGCTGAAGCCGGAAGATACAGTGGTGGTTCCGTCGAAGAGGGGTGGCGTTCTTCGCGAAGGATGGGGAACCATAAGAGACATCGTTGCATTGACCGCAAGTGTAGCCTCGACGATAGTATTAATAGACGCACTCGGAAACAAGTAGCGGGATCGTGATGCAGAGAGAATCAAACGGCCGACATATTAATCTGAGAGATATCTGGCACATAGTCTACAGACGCAAATGGCTCCTCATGATTCCGCTTGTCCTGACGGTTGCAGCAGCCTATGGTGGCAGCCATCTCCTGACCGAGAAGTTCGAATCCCGTGTCTCGATTCTGGTCAAAGAGAGTGAAGTCCTTGGGCCGGAGATTCAGAGGATTACGAATGTCAGCGGAGCAGGCGCTATTCGAAATGAGCGCGACTTAGGGTTGTGGCAGCAGTCAGTGAAGAGCGAGATACTATCTCCGGCAACCCTCCTGAGGGTGATCGCTGATCTGGGATTGGCGGACGACCCCGCTTTGCAGGCTGAGGTCGACGACCTCGTCGCAAATTATCCGCAATACTCCAGGAAAGATCTCCTGAATATCAGGCTTATTCGAAAGTTGCAGGACGAGAACGTCAAAGTTGGCTTCGCCGGACAGAATCTTGTGGCAATAATGTGCAACTCCGAGGATCCGCTCCAGGCCAGAAGGATGGCAGAGATTCTGGCCGACATTTTCCGAGAGGAACAGATTAGGGAGGACCTTCTCAAGATTCGTGCGATGCAGGAATTTACAACAGAACAGCTTACGATCTACAAAAAAGAGTGGGAAGATGCTGAAGAGGAGCTGGGCAATTTCAAGAAGGACTATACGCGACGCAACGTCGGTCAGGAAGTGGGTGCCGGCATTTTAGACGGTCTTACTTCGGAGAAAGACCAGTCGGGACTCATGATGGAGGATGCCGTCGACCGGCGCAATTTCGTGGCATCTTCACTGGCTGAATCCGGTGTTGATACCTCTTTGCTGATTATTACCGAAGAACTAGTCGGTTATATGTCTACACTCGATGGGCTTATCAGACAGAAGGCATCCTTCCTGGAGCGGTATATTCGGACCGA
This sequence comes from Candidatus Zixiibacteriota bacterium, assembly GCA_018820315.1. Taxonomy (NCBI): domain Bacteria; kingdom Pseudomonadati; phylum Candidatus Zixiibacteriota; species Candidatus Zixiibacteriota bacterium. The sequence continues at coordinate 1,508 of JAHJOQ010000092.1, forward strand.
TCCCAAGGTACTCGATGTTGTCGGTCGACTTGGACGTGGCCTGGACTCGTTGCAGACTTTCAGTGAGAGGGCGGCCGCACAACTTGGATATGCAGCTGGTACTATGGCATTTACAGATGTTGCCAAGTATCTGGCGCTCAGTGTGAGAATAGATCTCGCGGTGCAGGAGCAGATTATTCTGGATCGTACGCTGGACAAGGTGAAGGCGAAATTCACTACGTGGCCTGATTATGAGATAGAGTTGAAACGGCTCGAAGAAAGGGCGCTTACAAAGAAGGACATCTATCTGAAGTTTACTACGCAGTTGCTTGGATCACGTATCAATGAAGATGCTTTTCGCAAAGAAGCTGAGAACAGGTACAAGATAATCGAGCCTGCGACGCTTCCACTGCAGCCAGTCTATCCGGATAGAATCCGGATTACTGCGCTGGGGATAGCACTGGGGCTGGTGCTGGGCGTCGGGGCAGTTCTGCTCGCCGAAATTCTGGATAATAGCCTTCGCAGCATCGATGAAACTGAGTCCGTCCTCGGGCTCAAGGTACTCGGCACAATCCCGAAAATAGAATCGAGAAAGGATACTCGGTTCGCAGTTGTACCTAAGCAGAAAGAGAATCCGAAGTCAAAGCCTGTGGAGATAAGAAGATGAGCGATCAAACGTACAGATTAAACAGCAGATTGGCAAGCACCGAAAAGGAGTATCTCGTGCAGACGATCAATGATCTGCACCGCAATCGCGTACTATCATCGGTCTTCTCAGAAGGCGAACTGATAGAGGCATCGGAAGAGCCCCTCGAAAATGGAATTGACACAGGCGAAATCCTGCGGCGTGTGAAGGAAGCGCACGAGGAGAAGACGCAGGAGCTGGAGTACCTGATCGAAATGTACAAGGAAGCGATCAAAGGTCAGGAAGTCGATCGCATGGTCCATCTTGGTCAGGCGCTGCTCTACAAGAAAATGCCTTCAGAAGCCAGCAACCTCTTCCGGCGTGCCACTGAATTGGATCCTGAGTCTCACTCCGCCTGGGCTCATCTGGGTGCAACATACTTCATGATCGGGAAATGGCAGGAGTCATGTGAAGCACTCACAAAGTGTGTTGAGTTGCGGCCGTATTTTGCCGACTACCGGAACCAACTCGGAGAGACCTACCTGGCGCTTGATTCTTGCAAGCGAGCTGTCATAGAGTTTGAAGAGGCCATCAAAATTAACGTCTATTATGGTGAGGCGTACCTTAACCTTGCATTGGCCTACATACTGAATGCGATCCGACGTGAGGACTTCAAGCTATTCTCGACGCAGACGGAGATGACGACTGAAATGCTGAACAAAGCTGAGATGATCATGCCTGAAGCGATTAATCAGGATTTTATTGACGGTCGAAATTTCATCGGCAAGGGTGATCTCGACAAAGCGTTTCAGAAGCTCCTGAACGTGAGAGAGATGAATCGCGAGCAGAAACACAAAGATTTCTCGGGATCATATCTGAAATTCATGCTGGGGTCGAGTCAGATTAATGAGAAGCTCCTGACACGGCGGATCAAGAACCTCAAGCGATCAATAGCGGTCAATCCGCACTATGCCGATCTTCATCACGACCTGGCTATCGCCTACACTTTGCTAGGCAGCTTCATTCATACGAAAGCTGTCGAAGAATACAATAAAGCACTCGCCATCAACCCTGATTTTGATAGAGCCAGGAGAAATCTCAAGCTGGCTGAGAATGAAATTAAGGGTTTTGATGTGCTGTTGAGAGCGATTATGAGGGATTGATATGGCGTCGAATGGACGTGGTAATGGTAATATCATAGAGAATTTCTCAGGTGAATCGGCTACGGGTACCGAATTCCGTCGTCTGCTTCACAATATGCTGAATCACAAATCTCTCCCGGAAGATGGCAAAACGTTTCTAATAACGTCCTCCACTACCGGTGAAGGCAAGACGACCATATCATCCAATCTTGCCATAACTGCTGCGCAGTACAAGCTCAAGAAGACACTTCTCATAGATGCCGATCTACGACGTCCGACTGTGCACAGGTTGTTCGGGTTTGATCGTTCCCCGGGGCTGAGCGATATCCTTGAGAATGGACTCAAAGTCGAAGATACGTTCAGACCTACCAATCTCGAGAATCTATGGGTGATGGCATCCGGCAGCCCGTTTCCGAATCCTACTGGTCTATTTGATACGCCGAGGATTCCGGAAGTCATTGCAGCCACGAAGTTTTACTTCGATTTGATCATTATCGATTGCGCGCCTATAATCCCTGTCTCCGATCCGCTAATCCTGGGTAGAGACGTGGACGGGTTGCTCATGGTTGTTAAGGCGGGTGAGACTCCCAAGGAAGTCTGCAAGCGTGCCTGCGATCTTGTGCTTGAGGCGGGTGCGAATCTTCTCGGTGTAGCTCTCAACAATGTCAAAGAAGCCTTGCCTTATTACTTCAACTACCGTTATTACGGGTATCATTACGCCTCCAAGAAGTAAACGATGTTAAATGCTTTGACTGTTGATGTCGAGGACTGGTTTCATGTTCAGGCTTTCGCTCACATTTTCCCAAGCAGTGAATGGGACCAGCAGCGAGCACGGATCATCAGGAATGTAATCCGTACGCTGGAGATTCTGAGAGAGTACGACACGAAAGCCACCTTTTTCATTCTTGGCTGGGTAGCGGAGAAATTTCCGGAGATAGTCGGACTGATCCATGACAGCGACCACGAACTGGCATCACATAGTCAGTTTCACAGGCTTGTCTATAATCTCAGCGCGGAAGAATTCAAGAGTGATCTCATGCAGTCTATTCTGCAGATCGAACGTGCGGCTGATGTAACGATCAAGGGGTATCGTGCTCCGAGTTTTTCGATTCGTCCTGATCAAAGCTGGGTATGGGACGTGATGTCTGAGTGCGGAATTGAATACGATTCATCCATCTTCCCTGTCAGGCACGACACATACGGGACCCCTTCGGCACCGAGATTCGCCTATGGCATCAAACTCGACAATGAAAAGACCATTCTTGAGATTCCCCCATCGACTGTGCGCATATTCGGAACAAATGTGCCCGTCGGAGGAGGAGGATACCTGAGGATGTTTCCATACTGGTTCATCAGAAAGTCCATTCGCCGGATCAACTCCGAGGGGCAACCGGCAGTGATGTACTTTCATCCATGGGAGCTTGATGCTGATCAGGAGCGCGTGAACGCAGGACTTAGAAGCAGGATGCGGCACTATACTAATCTGAAAGCGTTCGAAGGGAAGCTGAGACGCCTTTTGGCTGACTTCAGATTCTCTACGATTAGCGATGTCTTCATCCGGGCAGCCGACGGTGCGGCAGTCTGACCGGGCGGTTAATGAATGATATTTGACGATGTAGGTATGGTATGAACAATGACGATTAAATCACTGTTATCAGGAAATGATGATGAACTCTAAGAAGTCAATTGTAGCAGTCATCAAGACTAACCCAGAGAGGGTGCTTGATGATTATGTGCGGCTGGCTGAGATGGCTGGTCTCAAAGAGGCTCTCGATGGCGGCAGCACTACGATTCTCAAAGACAACATATCGTGGCATCTTCCGTTTCCGGGTGCAAACACAGTACCGTGGCAACTGGAAGGCGCCATACGCGGGCTTAAGAAAAACGGCCTCGACGATCTTGTGGCAGTTCATAATAACACGGTTGTAACCAATCCATATGTAGGCGGGAAGCTTCTCAAGTTGAAGCCGATTTATGAGAAGTACGCCATTCCGGAACGTTTCAATTGCGATCCCAATGACCTGAAATGGGTCGAGTACAGGCCGAAAGCGAAAATGCTCGTGCTTGACAAGATATTCCCAGAAGGGATCAAGATCCCTGAGTTCTTCATTGGCAAGAACATCGTCCATTTGCCCACGGTGAAAACTCACATTTATACAACCACGACTGGCGCCATGAAGAACGCGTTCGGCGGCCTGCTCAATACCAAGCGTCATTACACGCATTCGGTCATTCACCAGACGCTTGTGGATCTCCTGCACATCCAGAAAGAGATCCATTCGGGACTATTTGCCTTCATGGACGGGACCACCGCTGGATCGGGACCCGGCCCGAGAACTATGATACCCCATGTGAAGAACTACATACTCGCTTCTTCTGATCAGGTGGCTATAGATGCTGTAGCGGCCAAGATGATGGGGTTTGACCCGATGACACTGCCGTACATAAGCATTGCCCACGAGCATGGCCTAGGCAAGGGCGATGTTCGCGAAATCGAGGTCATCGGCGAAGACCTGTCCAATGTTAACTTCAAATTCGAAGTTGGTGACAACGCGGCATCGCGCGTCGGAGACATGTTCTGGTTCTCTCCGCTCAGAGTGCTTCAGAAGCTGCTGTTTCACACTCCAATCGTCTATATTTTCGTATTCGGATCATCGATCTATCACGACAGAATCTGGTATCCATCGAAGGGTAAGAAGATATTCGTCGATTGGCTTGAGTCGACAGAGTGGGGTGAGCTTTTCAAGAGATACTGAGTTCCTTCATGTCATCTTGTGTGGCTCAGAGCTTTGGGAGAACTTAAAGTGCCAAATAAAGTAACTGCATGTAATGGGCAGGTGCACAATATGTTATGTGCGGCATGCGTTTGCCGCAGGCTCTGCTGGGCTGCTTCTGTAGACAGACTTATCTAATTTCCTTGACAACTGGCAGTGATGTTGTATAATTGATTTGTACTCGATTTATTCGCACCAAATGATTCTCGGTAACGGTCATCCTGGTCTCGCGAATCGCGCTGCGGCAAGTGAATTTCTGCTGAATTTACGGGGTTATCATGATCAGCGGCACTGTTGTTTCGACACGAATCCTGCATCCTGCTGCACTGATCGCAATTCTCCTGCTGTTCTTCATGACTGCATTGGGTGATTCAGCGAATAGTCCTCCTCACTTCGTAAACTGCCCAGATACGTATATAGCGGCTGAATGCACTCTTCAGGTTGCTTATGATTTTGATGCCGAAGATGATGACTCCGGATCTGTGGTTCACTACTCACTAGGCCCCGGCACGGGCGGTTCTATAGACGCTCAGACGGGCTATTGGGAATGGGGTCATGGTGGCGCCACTGGACTCCATGACTTGTCAATCATTGCTACCGATGAACTCGGTGCCTCTGCTGCATGCCATTTTGAAGTATTCGTGAATTCCACTGCTCCATATTTCATCGGCTGCGGGGGCGACAGCTCAGCCGTAACGTCCGTGATAGGTGAGACCGTGCGCGGCTCACTACTGGCTTCGGACCCTGACAATTGTCCCGAGCCTCTTTCTTATTCACTGATTTCGTTTGGAGGTCCCGGTCTGTTTGAGGTAGACTCGGCGACTGGAGAATGGTCCTGGCGCACACACTCTACCGATGATTTCCTTGGTGATTTTGATGTAACGGTCGGTGTAACAGATGGCTTCAATTCGGAGACGTGCACGTTTACAATCACTGTGCTTCCGACTTTCGATATTTGGATCGGCACAGACTTGATGCATCCTCAGGGGCAATACACCATAGTCCCGATCTATGTGTCAAATGAGTCCGACTACCTCGCTGGTTTTGATTTCCTCATTACATATGATGGCAAAATACTTAATTTCATAGATGCCGAAATTGGCGAAGGTTTGGGATCTGACGGATGCGGCTGGGAGTATTTCACGTACAGGTACGTAAGCCAATCTGAATGCGACGGCTGGTGTCCGGTTCATATGCTAAGATTCGTCGCTATGGCCGAAGCTGACTTGCAGCCTCCGTACCCTCTCTGCTACGGTGGCGATTCGCTCGAACTTGTGAACATGAGATTTCTTGTCTCGGGCAGTGCCGACTTTCACTGCAAGTACACGCCCGTGAGCTTCTACTGGAACGACTGCGGTGACAATGGTGTGTCCAGTGTATCGGGTGATACGCTCTGGATCTCATCGAGTGTATACGTCTTTGACGCGACCGCCACGCCGACGTACATTGAAGTTACGGGAGCTAAGGGCTATGGGGGACACAGCGGGATTCCAGACGTAGATTGCCTTGCGGGGAGTATCCATGGAGGTAGACCTGTGGAAGGCATAATCTACAGGGGTGGAGGTTTGAAAACGGAGTGCGTGGCTGATGTGGTCCTGTATGGCGATCTGAATCTCAATCGCGTTCCGAATGAGATCTCTGATCTTGTGCTGTATCTGAACTACTTCATATTTGGCTTGCCGGTATTTGTCATCAACCCGGAAATTCAGATCGCAACTTCCGATGTTAATCAGGACGGTCGTGTCCTGACCTCCGGCGACGTTGTCTATATGGTCAGGATTATCGTGGGGGATATAACAGCACCATTGAAGCCGGATCAGGGTGGTGGAGAGATGTACATCGAGTGCCGTCCCCGCGATGAGATTGTGGCTATCTGTGTGCGATCTGACGTCGATGTTGGTGCCTTGTTTCTGGAGTTCGATGTTGGCAGCAATGACGCGTCCCCTGTGCTGCTGGCGGACCAGATGGAAATGAAGTGGAATCTCGACAAGGGTAAACTCCGCGTTATGATCTACTCGATGTCGACTGCGCGGATTCCGGCCGGTGAAAGAGAATTGCTGCTGATTGAAAGAGCCAAGACGCCGACAATCATGCAGGTTTCTGCCTCAGACTACTACGGCAATACAATTCAGACCGAGCTGGGCGCCTATGCCCGCGAGGAAAGCCTCAGGTTGATCGCAAATCGACCCAATCCGTTCAATCCCACTACAGAGATTTGCTTTTATACTCCCGCGTCGGCAGAGTGGTCGGTAGAGATATTCAACATCATTGGACAGAAAGTCGACGAGCTTCGTGGCACTTGCGGAACTGGCCTGAATTTCGTATTATGGGATGCGGGCAGTCACCCATCGGGAGTCTATCTATACAGGGTGGTGGTTGGAGAACAGTCAGCTAGTGGTAAGATGGTCCTAATGAAATGAGTACCTCAATTGCCTTCTTGCGATTCGAGAGGCCAGGGCTTCTGATCGCAGTCCCAGTTTTGATTTCACTACTTGCGGCGATGTCATTGATTCCGTGCGAGACAGCCTACGCCGAAGACCTCATCGTGCGCGCATCGGCCGAATGCTGCAAACAGCACCCCAACTTCGAATCTGGCAGCAAAGCCGTCCTGATGGATGGTGAAAAGATTCTTGGCACCAGTCAGATTGAGAGTGAAGCACCGTTTAGGTTCAAAGATGTGGAGCCAGGGAAGTATGACTTATTAGTATTGGTTGTTGGATACTACCCCATCAAATTCTCGGGAGTTGAGATCGGAGAGGGTGGGGTTTACGATTTCGAGCTGATAGCTGATCTTAAACCGCTCACAGCAAACCTTCTGGAAGGGCAGATAGTCATTCGGTTCAAAAAGCAGTTGTCAGACGACGAGATTCTAAAGCGTCTCGATAGCTGGAAACTTGGAGTTCAGCAGCTCTCTCGGATAGAGCCCGGCTCCAAACCACCGCAACACGTTATTGAAAGGATGTATGGATACTCTGAGGTGAGAGCCTCATACGATCGGTCAAGGAAGCTGAGAGATATCATGTCCGATATCTTAAACGATCCCGCTGTGATCGAGTGCACACCGTTGTATTTCTGACACAGGATTTGGGCTAAGTACTGAACTTACGCGATCTGCCGCAGCCTTCACTCGTAGCGCGACAAAACATGACAAAGGGGTTTGGAGATGTCTGATATCACGATTATTCGTGGGCGTGTTGTCACTGCATTCACTCTTGCTGTTGCATTGTGCGTTGCTCTTTGCATCACAGGTTACGCATCAGATATGCCCGTCGGTATCACTATAAAGAAAGTGTCGACCTACCGCGCCGAACTGCTTTGGTTTTGCTCCAATATCAATGATTCTATTGCCGCACACGATGATGGGGGTTGGGAGGCGGCGGTCGCGGTCCGTCATGATGATCGGGACAATCGTGCCGCAGTCAAATTCTCGGATTTTTCGGTGCCGGTGTTTGTGACAGCGGGTTCAGCTTTCGTTCTGAACCTCGATCCTGATCCGTCCAATCCGGGTGACCCGTTGTCAACAATTGAGATATCGCTGCATCGGGATAATGCCGGTGTTCCGGGAGAGATGGTCTCCGGACCGGTGACAGTGGCGGCCTCGGGCGAATGGACAGGTGGCGGCGAGTGGGTCACTGCGAGTCTATCGTATTTGCACGACAACAGTGATCCTCTGTGGCTGCAGGTGAGATGGCCATCCTCTAATCCTTTCATGCCCAAACTTGGGGGAGATGGTGGAATGCCGACGTACAACTCTTATGTCGGATACGCGACTGAAGGTGGGGATGTCTGGGTGCCGTACGGCGATTTCGAGATCATGTTGAGGCTGCATGTTCTCAACAACGGCAAGGACTCGCCGATTGCACCAGATGAATCTGAAACAGACAGCTTCAGAGTATACTCTCGCGACAGGCTGCCTCTTTATCCGTGTGGGAGTCTCTTCGATACGTCAACTGCGGGATTTGTGCTGAACCAGCGTGTCATACCTTACAATATAGACAATTACTACTGTGTGACGGCCTGGCTGGATGGAGTGGAGAGCTCCCCCAGCGATATCGTACACATTGAGGGTTCGAGCGGGGCATCGGCGCCCGCAAGCATTACTCCTCGTCATATCGAGCTGGCAGTACCGCTCGGTTCCGACACGGTTGCATACATGGCAATCAAGAACAAGGGCTATGCGACACTGCAGTATCAGTACTCAGATGATCCTATGTTTGCGAAAGCTGCTGATGGCTTTCCGATGACAATTCTGAATGGCTCAGGATTGATTTATCCGGGAAGGACAGATTCGATTGTATTCCTGATTGGTTCAGCGAACCTCGGCCTCGGTGACTATATGGAGGTCGGAAGCATCGGCTTCAGCGATTCACTCGAGGTTTATTCCCCGGAGGATGTGTCGGTCTACGTCGTTATCGATCAGCTCACTTCAGTCGATAATATCGATGAATTCGTCCCGCGATCATGTTTCCTGCACCAAAATTCCCCTAACCCATTCAATGGCGAGACGGTGATTCTGTTGGAATCTCCGGCTCTTGTTACGGAGCCGCTGCTTCGGATAGTCGATATCCTCGGAAGACGGGTCGCAGATATTGCACCCGCCCGGTCAATGTCTGGAGTCTCTTTGTTTGAGTGGGATGGATGTGATGGGAATGGCCACTTATGCCCCTCCGGTGTGTATTTCTATACCGTTTCAAATCTGAACACGACATGGCAGAAGATGCTCATGATCCGATAAACCTGTTCTCTCAAGCGAAGTTAACCGGGACAGAAGCGGATGCCCATCGACAAAATTATGCGTAATATGGCTTGACAATATGTGCTTATTCTCCTTATATTATGATCGTATCCTCCATTAGAGTTCTGACAAAAAGAGTCACTATGTGTCCATTCTTGAATGGGTGTGTGAAATACATTTTCATCGTACCGAATCAATTGCTTAGAGGGACACGACTCGGTCAGAACAAAAAACTGGAGACGCGAGAGATTATGTCAGAATCGGCTCACTGGGACTATAAACAAAGCGGTACATGATGTAACATATTAATGAGAAGGAGGAAGGGTTGGAACACAAAGAAAAGCATGCGCACGACACCTCTTAATGCGACGACATCACGCCAATTACCAACAGGTTAATGTTTGAGATTCCTTAGGGAGGATTATTCCATGAGAAAGAAATTATGTCTGTTAGCGGCCTGTCTGCTTATCGTCGCACTCTTCTGGGTGATAGCGATGGCTGCAGGCCCGAATCAGACTGCCACCGTTGTTTCGGGCTCGCAAACGGTTCAGATGGGGGAGGATATAAGCCGTGCGGCATGTACGATGACCCACAGCAGTCTGACGATCGGAGCATATTTCGGTGGCTTTGCACCCGGTATGCTCAATGTCAGCTATTTCAATCCAGCTGACTTTTGTGCTGCACCATATCCGTTTGAGATCACTGCTTTTTCGTTCCCCCTGTATGATCCGGGCGGATTCGTTTGGCCGGTTTCTCTTGACGTCGTTGTTTTTGATGCCCCCGATTCGTGCGCAGGGCCGGGAGTCGAGCTCTGTCGGTTCACGGTTGTCTGTGATCAGGCGACATTTCAGTTCCCGAATGTGGGTGTGGCAGCATTCCCGGCGCCGTGCTGTGTGAATGGGCCATTCTTCATTGGTATCGAGTACACGAATGGCGCGGTGGGATCAATTCCTTCGATATGCTATGATGACACCTCTCCACCAGAGGTCTGCATCAACTGGTTCTTCTATTCCGATGGTGCTTGGTACGAGTGGTACGATATCTGGACGCCGCCAACACCCGGGTATCCGATGTTCTGGGTTGACGGTGAAACTGAGTCAGCAAACTGCGACCAGGGGCCGTGCGACTGGAATCCCGGCGATGAATACAAGATGCACTTCCCGCAGCCTCCAGATGAAGCTGGATGGGATGTGAATGCCACGTTCCCAGCTGTCATGGCCGATGACTTCGAATGTATCGAATCCGGATACATAAAAGACATCCACTTCTGGGGATCGTGGAAATTCGGCGCTACCGGTATAATCGATTCATTTGGTCTGTCACTCCATTCCAACATAACTGAGCAAGAAAACCCAGACGGCTACAGCATGCCGGGCGACCTGCTCTGGTCATATGTAGCCACACTGTGGACTGAAGAGCCCATAATGGGCCAGTACATGGAAGGCTGGCTCGATCCGGTGACCGGTGAAGTTCTGCCTGACAATCATCAGGAGTACTTCCAGTACAATATTTGTCTCGATGAACCATACTGGTTCTGGCAGGATGCCGGTACGATCTACTGGCTGGACATCACAGCGTACCTGGCAGACGGTTCTGCGGAGACCTGGGGATGGAAGACGTCTCTCGAACATTTCATGGATGATGCCGTTTATATGGGCGGGGGTACATGCACTGCTCCCGATAACGGCACAGGGACAGTTGATCTGCCTGCGGACTGTCCATATGTTGATGTTGATAGTCCCTTGATGATCATGGATGGACTTCCACCGGGCACTTCGATCATCTGTGATCCAACACTCGATGAGTACTATAATAAGCAAGAATATCCGGGTGGATCTCTCGGTGGTGATATTCACGAATTCGACGCTATGCTGACCCTTGAAATGACTGGTACAGGCGACCTTGCTGGATTTGTGAGACATATTTCGATGGATGTCCATGTCGAAATTCACACCGGCCCCCGAAATCCGGGTGATCCTGTTCAGGCATTCGCGGCTGAACTCTGGTCGCTCTCCGGTCAAATAGTGGGCGATCCGGATTTCGACTATCTGGCAATCCAGGCTGGGTCAGCCTACGGCCTTCCGAGTCCCGGCCAGTTTGAGATCACCGATATTGGAGGCGGGCTTTACCATATCGACAGCTTCTTCGATATCACATATCAGATTGACTTTGATGGAGCTCCCGGCTCGGTTCTGGATGCCATGTCTGGTTCTACAGTGGGCACGAGTCGCTGGATACAGGGTGGTGGCTCTGGTTGGAATGAGCTGCGCGAGCCTGTGTTTGAACAGAATTGGCTCGGCAATGCCTTCTGGGGAGAAATGTACCCGACCGGTGAATTCATCGGCGGAGGCGAAAACGCATTTGGTGAAGGCTGGTTCTATTATCCAATGTATGATTGGTGGAACATCTGGTTCTACGACCATCCATACGATCCGACCCGCTATAAAGAGGTTCACTTTGATGTCGAGTTTATTGAGACAATGCCGGGCGGGTTTGTGGAGTTTGCCTTGAATTGGTCGACTGATCAGTGGTCAATTGACCAACCGATAGGAGATAGCGCTCCGCCTCTTCCGGGCGTTGACGAGGACCTCTACATCGGCAGAGCCATCCTTTATGCCGGTCCGATTCCTCCTGGACCTATGCCGCTTGATTTTGTGATACCGGAATACAATCCGGAGTGGGTCTCAGTCGATGTCAGAGGCATAGGTTTCATGATTCCTCAGGGTATCATATCTCACAGCTGCTCTGGATACAGTCTAAGTGGCGAGTCGCTTGACCTTGCCTTTGTGATTACTGGCGGACCGGAAGAACCGGTACCATATGATACAGTCGTGTGCGAGCCTCAGGGTGATCCGAATCCAACACATCCGGACACATACTGGTATGATGTTACTCCGACCATCTTTGGACGTTGCGACTTCCACGTGATGGTGTTTGACAGTGTGCTGAGTCACTACAGCAACTTTGTCGAGCCTGTCAATTGGACCCACCAGTTACACAAGGTTGGTAACGATTGGTGGATGTCGTTCTGCAATCCGGGATGTACCGACGCCATATTCGCTACATTCAGATTCTCGTTCGACAATCCGTATGCCAGTGTCTGGGGTCATTGGAGAACTACGGCAGATCCGGCGGGTCTCTGCGATCCATATGTCGGCGTAGTCGATTCGTCTGAGAATCACACTGCCGATATGGATGGCTATGGCTATAGAGTGCATGTGCCGTACTTCGAAGCTCCCGACGTCGATACCTGTACGTATTACAAGGAGCCTTTCGAGGACTATGCACCGTTTGGCATGCCTGACTTTGATCAGAAGCAGGCTGGTTGGTTGAGCCCATTCACGGGAGGCTGGAGCTATTGTGGTCCTGCTGCAGTTGCAAACTGCTTCTGGTGGTTTGATTCGAAGTTCGAAACAATTCCGATGGTACCGCCTGCAATCAGCGATCATTACCCGCTAGTTTCGGCGTACGGTCCGTGGGACGATCACGATCCGAATAATGTGATACCGTTCATAAGTGCCTTGGGAACAGCGCTGAATACCGATATGATGCCGCTCGGAGGAACAAACATCCATATGATGGCTTCCGGCGTTATCGATTGGCTGACCGCGATGGGACTCATTGCTAATTATACGGTAACGCTGATGCCGGGTGATAATCCGATGATGTTCGAGTACATCATGGAAGAGGTGCTCATAAGCCAGGATGTCATTCTGCTACTCGGGTTCTGGGAGGATCTCGGTGCTCAGTGTAGCCGCATCGGCGGACACTATGTGACAGTTGCCGGTGTCTGCCCCGACGACTTCGGATTGTGTATCTCTGATCCATATTTTGATATGCATGAGGGTGAGCCACCCGCAGGTGCCGCGCACCCGGCTGGTGTACACAATGATGCGCAGTTCATTTCCGGGCCGCACGGTACAATCTTCCACGACAAGTACCTTGTGGGACCGGTCATGTGGCCGTGTCAGCCACCGTTTACGACAGAAGTGTATGGCTATCCGAATAACCCGATAGACATAATCAACTTCGAATGGCTGAACGATGGTGACATCCCATCCGCAGGGTATCAGGGCGGTCCGATATTCACGCTTATCGAATATGCTCTGGTGATATGCCCGGTTGACTGTGATGCGTTGATTGGCGAAGCCGACAACAGCGGCGCGATTGACATCGACGATGTTGTCTACCTGATCGCATACATCTTCTCAGGTGGACCCGCTCCTGCGCCGTACTCAGTCGCATCGGGAGATGCCGATTGCTCCTGCGCGGTCGACATCGATGATGTAGTTTATCTGATTGCATACATATTCTCGGGTGGTCCAGCACCTTGTACATGCGAGGAATGGGTAGCCGCCTGCGGAGCACTGCATTAGAACTGCAAACTCGAGTTATTTCGATGAAAAAGCACCGCCTTCGGGCGGTGCTTTTTCATATGTGATACGGCCCGATTAGATTTCTGTTGCGTCTTTAGTGCGGCTTATTTAGATTACTAATCAAATAGAGATTCTCAGGAGGTACTGTAAATGTCAGGACACTCAAAATGGGCGACCATTAAGAGGAAGAAGGGCAAATTGGACGCCCAGCGTGGCCGGATGTTCACTAAGCTCATCAAAGAGATAACGGTGGCCGCCCGAGCCGGCGGTGGAGACCAGGAAGGCAATCCTAGATTAAGGACTGCAGTCGCCACGGCTAAAGCCGCCAACATGCCTCAGGATAACATCAAGAAGGCCATTCAAAAAGGCACCGGAGAGCTTCCGGGAGTCACATACGATGAAGTTTCGTACGAAGGCTACGGTCCGGGCGGAGTAGCGATTCTGCTTGAGGTCCTAACTGACAACAAGAATAGAACCGTGGCCGAAATCCGGCATGCGCTCACCAAACGGGGTGGAAACCTTGGTGAGACAGGATGTGTTGGCTGGATGTTCGAGAAGAAGGGCTTGGTCCAGGTTGAATCAAGCGCGGCTGACGAGGAGAAGCTCTTCGAAATAGCCCTGGAAGCGGGCGCTTCTGATATGTCCACCGAGGGGGATATCTTTGAGATTACCACACCGTTCGAGTCTTTCGAGGCGGTTCGATCTTCCATCGAGAATGCCGGAATTGCGATGGTGAACGCCGAAGTCACTATGATTCCTCAGTCGACTGTCGAGCTCGATGAGAGCAAGGCAAACTCCATGCTCAAGTTGATGGAGGAGCTTGAGGATCATGATGATGTACAAAAGGTTTATGCCAACTTCGATATCAGCGACGAGTTGATGGAGAAGCTCAGTGCCTGATGAGGTCCTGATCCTCGGCATTGATCCAGCACTATCCGTAACTGGCTATGGAATCATCGGTGTAAACGGTGACGATCTTCGGCTCATCTCCTACGGCGAAATACGGACAAACGACCGCAACGAACTTGCATACAGACTGCACAGGATCTATTCAGGAATCAGAGAAGTAGTCCAGAATCATCGACCATCACTGGCCGTGCTCGAGGAGGGCTTCTATTCCAAGAATGTCAAGATTGCTCTCGGATTGGGGCAGGCGCGAGGTGCTGCAATGGTAGCCTGCGCTGAATGTGGCCTTGAGGTAAAGCTTTTTGCAGCTCGCGAGATCAAACAGGCAGTTGCCGGGCGCGGCTCAGCTTCAAAAGAGCAGGTCGCATACATGGTCAAGGCCAGACTGCAGATCGAGGATGGCGTGATCGACAGTCTCGATATCACCGACAGCCTCGGTGCGGCGCTGTGCGCTGCCCAGAAGCTCGATATGGAGTCGCATGATGTACGAGTACATTAGCGGAAGACTCGCGCTCAAGCGGGCCAGCAATGTGGTCATCGATGTCGGAGGCGTTGGCTACCTGATTGCCGTTCCGCAATCGACCCTTCGTTCACTCCCCGATGTCGGCTCAGACGTCAGAGTCCTGACCCACTTTCATGTCACCGACAGCGGTCAGCAGCTATTCGGGTTCCTGACAGAGGCTGAGAGAGACATCTTTAAGAATCTGATCAGTATATCCGGGATCGGTCCTAAGCTCGCGCTGACAGTCCTATCGGGTGTCTCGACGCATCAGTTTGCAGAGTTGCTGGCGGCGGATGATGTCGCTCATCTGACAGCGATTCCCGGCATTGGCAAAAAGACCGCCGCACGTATAATAGTCGAGCTTAAGAGTAAGCTTCCGCAATTGACAGCCACATCGGAGCAGGGCGTTGTGCCTGAGGAGGCAATTCTGGCGCTTCAGTCGCTTGGCTATTCCCAATACGAGGTCAAGAAAGTGATCGAGAAGCTGTCTTCGCAAATCGGCCGAGATAAACTCGCCCAACTATCGACAGAGGACTTCCTGAAGGCTGCGTTGAGCGCCTGAAGTCTGCATAGGTCTTCTGATGGTCTGCTATTCATTAAATCCTCATGGGTTCTGCCCTCCAAATCCTGATTTTAGTTGGTATTTCCCGCTGTTTTTCGTAGAATATGTGCCATGAGTTCAGAGCGACTGACAACACCCGACAAGATGACTAACGAGGTCGAGTTTGACGCGAGTCTTCGACCGAAGAAATTCGACGATTTTGTCGGCCAGCTCAAGCTGAAAGAGAATCTCAAAGTCTTTATTCAGGCCGCCATTGAGCGGGGTGACGCTCTCGATCATTCGCTCTTCTGCGGGCCCCCAGGTCTGGGAAAGACTACGCTCGCATACATTATGGGCGAGGAGCTCGGCGTCAAAGTCAAATCGACATCTGGTCCGGTGCTGGAGAAGGCTGCCGATCTTGCTGGTCTTTTGACAAATTTGAAAGATCGCGAGATTCTGTTCGTTGATGAAATCCACAGGCTCAGTCGCGTGGTCGAAGAGTACTTATATCCGGCAATGGAAGACTTCTCCCTTGATATCATGATCGACAAGGGGCCGGCAGCACGGTCAGTGAAGTTGCCGCTCAAGCGGTTCACGTTGATAGGCGCTACCACAAGAGCCGGATTGCTCACATCACCTTTGCGAGATAGATTCGGCGTGGTCGGCAGACTAAACTACTACGACCCTGACGACCTCCAGAAGATTCTCATCCGGTCAGCAGGAATACTCGGAATCGAGGTCGATGCCGCAGGCGCCTTCGAGATCGCACGCAGGTCGCGTGGCACACCTCGTGTTGCCAACAGGCTGTTGCGTCGAGTACGCGATTTCGCTCAGGTTGCCGGTGATGGCATTGTCACTGCCGAGATTGCAGAGAATGCGCTGTTGCGCCTCGACGTGGACGATCTTGGCCTCGACGAGATGGATAAGAGGATTCTCGACGTGATAATCTGCAAATTCAATGGCGGACCGGTCGGTATCTCAACCGTAGCGGTAGCTGTCGCCGAAGAGCCGGGTACGATCGAGGAAGTCTACGAGCCATTTCTGATTCAGGAAGGTCTGCTGCAGCGAACGCCAAGAGGACGCGTCGCCACACAGAAGGCCTTCGAGCATCTAGGCATTACGAGAGCCGAGAGTGAATCACAAGGCGATCTTTTTTGAACCCTATGAACATCCTGGTTCACATTTGCTGCGGACCGTGCGCTGTGCATCCATTTGAGAAGCTTATCGATGAAGGGCACCGGGTAGCAGGATACTGGTACAACCCGAATATCCATCCTTACAGAGAGTACAAAGAACGACTTGAAAGTTTGAAGAAGCTCGAAAGCCTTACAAGATTCGAGATGATTTACTTCGATAGTTACGATCTCGAGAAATATCTGGAGAGCGTTATGCCGGATCTCGATCGACGCTGCATGCATTGCTATGACCTTCGTCTAATGCAAACCGCAACGTACGCAAAAGAAAATGGATTTGACGCGTTCAGTTCGACTCTGCTCGTGTCCCCATATCAGGACCAGGATTGGATACGTGATGTTGGCGCGGCCGTGCAGGAGAAGACTGGAGTGAGATTTCTCGATATAGACTTCACGCCCGGATTCCGCGACGGTAAACAGAAGGCTTACGACATGGGACTCTACATGCAGAAATACTGCGGCTGCATTTTTTCAGAACGAGAAAGATACGAAAAGAAGAAGCCATGAGCCCGCTCTCATCTTCCGGAAAGATAGTCATCATTCCGATTGTCACCTCAATAATCCACAGTGCAATCGCGACCCTCATCCTGAATCTGATCGGTAGAAAATGAAGGTTGCTGACTTCCATTATGATCTTCCGGAGCGCCTGATCGCGCGTTATCCAGCGAGGTCGCGGACCGGCTCGCGGTTGCTGATTCTTGACCGATCAAGTGGTCAGATAAGTCATCGTCGATTCCCGGACATTACCGGGTACCTGAAGGAGGGCGATGCCCTGATCGTCAATGATTCCAGGGTCTTCAAGGCGAGGCTGCATGGAGTCAAAGTCAAGACTGGTGGAGAGGTCGAGTTCCTTTGTCTGAACAGAGTGTCGGACCATACTTGGAAAGTGCTGTGCCGCCCCGCAAAGCGAATCAGAATCGGATCTCGCGTGCGATTTGGAGAGAGTGGAGAGGCAGTTGTTATCGAAGATCTGCAGAGCGGTGAGCGAGTCGTGCAGTTCTCTGAGGACCCTCTCGGCATCTGCGAGCAGATCGGTGAGCTCCCTTTGCCCCCATATTTCAAACGATCCGCGGAGGAAAGCGATCTGGTGCGCTATCAAACGGTCTACAGCAAGCATTTGGGATCAGTAGCGGCTCCGACGGCGGGGCTTCATTTCACCGAGGGACTCCTCGATCGCATAAGCGAAACGGGTGTCGAGCTGGTAAAACTGACCCTGCATGTCGGATGGGGTACATTCAGGCCGGTGACTGCTCAGGAGGCGAACGATCACAGAGTGGAAGAAGAGTGGTATTCGGTCGATGCAAAGGCCGCAGCGCAGATTCGAAGAACTCGCGACAATGGCGGGAGAATGGTCGTTGTCGGGACGACATCCACACGAGCGCTTGAGAGCTGGTGGCGTGATACATCTGGCGAATTATACGCTAGCTCCGGGCTGACTGACCTGTTCATATATCCCCCATATAGGTTTAATCTGGTTGACAAATTGGTCACGAATTTCCATCTTCCTAGGTCGAGCTTGCTGATGCTTGTTTCGGCGTTGGCAGGACGAGAAAACATCCTGAGATGCTACGGCGAGGCTGTGTCGAGGGATTACCGTTTCTACAGCTACGGCGATGCGATGTTGATTCTATGAAAACTACTGCAATAATTGCTGCTGCAGGAAGAAGTGCGAGGCTTCCGGGTGCTGTTCCAAAGCAGTTTCGGCCCGTGGCAGGCCGACCGGTTCTCGCGCATACATTGAAGAAGTTTGATCTCTGTCCGGATATCACTGACGTGATCGTGGTTGTAGCTGAGGATTACTTGTTGTATACAAGCGATGCCGTGGTGGATCGGTATGAGATTTCCAAGGTCAGGAAAATCGTTCCCGGTAAGGAAACGAGGTTTGAATCGATTGCAGCCGTGCTGGAAAGCCTACCCGCAAGTTGTGAAATAGTGGTTATCCATGACGGTGTGCGGCCTATGGTGAGACCTGAAGTGATCTCCAGGGGCATTGCCGTCTGTCGCGATGAATCAGCCGTTGTATGCGCGTTGCGGGCCACTGATGCTGTCAAGCGCGTCGAGAATAACTACATTCTTGCAACGTTGGACAAAGAGAGAATGTATCTGGCTCAGACTCCGCAGTTTTTTGAACGTGAGCTGATTCTCAATTCATACAGGAAGATCGCCGCATCGGGAGTCACTTTCAGTGATGACTCATATGTGGTTGAAGCTGCCGGCTACAAAGTACGGATTATCGATGGCGATGAGGCCAACATGAAGATAACAACTCCGAGGGACCTTGAATTAATGCGATTTCTTCTGGCATCGGAGGCGGAGGAATCAAATGCCGGAGTTTAGGGTAGGATACGGTTTCGCCGCCCACAGGCTGGTCGAGGGGACGAAGCTCGTAATTGGAGGTCTGGAAATTGATGTTCCTCTCAGCCTCGAAGGTGATTATGATGCCGATGTGTTGGTGCATTCAATCGTTGATGCTCTGCTCGGCGCGGCGAATCTGGGCGATATCAGAGAGAATTTCCCTTCGACAGATTCCAAGTATGTTGGCATAGCGAGTCTCAGGTTGCTGGAGCTTGTGAAAATCAAGCTGTCGAATGGCGGTTATGAGATAGAGAATATAGATGCCACTATCATAGCGGAATTGCCACAACTTCGCGACTTGCGAGAATATATGGCTTCAGCAATCGCGACTGAACTGGGAGTGGATCTATATCAAGTCTCTATCAAGTTGACATCGACGGATGGTCTTGGATGTACAGCCGGAGGCAAGGGAGCGGCTGCTGCGGCAGTAGTCTGTCTGCACGAGATTTCACCTGAGGATAAGGATGAAGAGAATGGTGTCGGCTCTGAGGAAGAGTTTGAGGATGAGTGAATTCCTTTCGCCGGGACATATAGACAATGTGATCAGGCTCGTAACCGAGCACGGTACCGGCTGGATATTGCTTTTCGTATTTGTGTCGATGTTTATCGAGAACGTGTTCCCGCCCTACCCGGGGGATGCAGTGATTTTTGCGGCCGGGTTCATCAGCGGCTCCGGCAAGATGAGTGTTGTACCGCTGCTTATTCTGTCAATGATTGGGAGTATCGCATCGATTATGCTGCTGCATTATATCGGGCGGCGCTACGGAAGAGTTGTTTTCGAGAGTCGGCGGCTCAAATTTCTGAAGCCGGAAGCTCTTCCCAGGATAGAGACGTGGTTCGAAAAGTACGGCGACACACTATTGGTTGCGTCGAGATTCCTTGCAGGGACACGGGCGCTGGTCGCATTCTCTGCCGGTGTTGGCAGGATCAGTTACTCCAGAATGGCCGTGCTTTCAGGCATCTCAGTTGTGATCTGGAATAGTCTGATAATCCTTTCTGCGTATTTTCTCAAGAGCAACTGGGAAGCGGTCTACGACATCCTTATGACTTACAATCAGGTGATATTCGCAGTCATAGTAATAGCAGTCTGCACGTTCGTCATTTTCAAAATAGCGCGAAGGGTACGCTCCAAATGAAAGTGCTTGTATTGCTCGGTGGACTCTCACCAGAACGGGATGTCTCTCTCGATTCGGGCAGCGCGGTGTGCGAAGCATTGAAGAACTCAGGGAATGATGTGATAGCGATAGACACAGGGGCGGGAGTACTAATTCCGGAAGCTCAATCTAAGAGCATCAAGGCCGCGGTTCGCCATGAGCCGCCCGCTGTAGCTGCGTTAACTGCACTTGACAAGAAGAGTACTCTGCGGACAATCAGGGAAACTGATCTGTCCGACATTGATGTGGTATTCATAGCACTGCATGGTGGCTCCGGCGAGAATGGTACTATCCAGGCTCTTCTCGACCTGGCTGGAATTCCTTACACGGGTTCAGGTGTTCTGGCGTCAGCTCTTGCGATGGACAAGGATGTCAGCAAGAAGATATTTGAGCGAGAGAAGATTCCGACTCCGGACTGGACCATTGTCGAGTCAATCGACGGGGGAGACTACGTTAATTTCCTGAAACCAATCGCAGATCAATTTGGCTTTCCTGTCATAGTGAAGCCTGCCGATGGTGGTTCAACTGTCGGTCTGACACTTGTCAAGTCGGCTGATAAACTCAGCTCCGCGCTTCAGCTCGCCGGTGAACTCTCGCGCAAAATCATGGTTGAGAAATATATTGCGGGAAGGGAATTGACAGTGGGGATACTTCGCGGGAAGCCACTTCCGGTTGCGGAGATAATTGCATCTCACGAGCTTTATGATTATGAATGTAAGTATTTGCCGGGGATGTCTCAATATGTTGTCCCGGCTGAGATTGACAGCGCCCTGGCTGGGCGATTGCAGGAGTTGGGAGTTAAGGCCTTTCAGGCACTCGAATGCGCGGGTTATGCGAGAATCGATTTTCGCGTAGATGCGACGGGAGAACCGTATTGCCTCGAAGTGAATACACTGCCGGGGATGACATCTACTAGCCTGGTTCCCAAAGCAGCGAAGGCAGACGG
This sequence comes from Candidatus Zixiibacteriota bacterium, assembly GCA_018820315.1. NCBI lineage: Bacteria > Pseudomonadati > Candidatus Zixiibacteriota > Candidatus Zixiibacteriota bacterium. Next base: position 22,736 of record JAHJOQ010000092.1, read on the forward strand.
AATCTCATTCGATAAACTCATAGAGATTATTTGTAATGATGCAATAGCGCGGTTCAGGAAGTGAGAGCGAAGCCGTAATGACGAAATGTCGCAGCTCGTGTCGGAGCAGCCTCGCATCTGAATCGAGGATTAAGGAGACAAGAGAACACCTTATCATATCAAGAAAAGTGGAGTCGAAATGGACAAGACAGAACTTCTGCTGCAGGAACTGACTGATGCCTGTGGCGCACCGGGGCATGAGGCTGCGATCGCTGCAATAATGAAGAAGCACCTCGAGGCGGTGTCGGACGGAATCTCGTACGACAAGCTGGGTAGCATAATCGCAGAGAAGAAAGGGGCAACATCGGAACCACGAGTCATGATCGCCGGACACATGGATGAAGTCGGGTTTATCGTAGGTTCTATCACGAAATCAGGCTTTGTGAGGTTCCTGCCTCTCGGTGGCTGGTGGGGACATGTTGCTCTCGCTCAGAGGGTCACGATTCTGACCGCGAAGGGCCCTGTTGTCGGAGTGATCGGCTCAACGCCGCCACACATACTCGATCCTGAGGCGCGCAAGAAGGTGATCGAAATTGAGGATATGTTTATTGATGTGGGCGCCATGGATAATTACGATGTGCAGAAGAGGCTTGGTATCACTGTTGGCGATGTCATAGTACCGTACAGTCCGTTCACCATAATGAATCACAAGAAAATGTACCTTGCCAAGGCCTTTGATGACAGAGTCGGTTGTGCCATTGTAATTGAGACAATGGAGAAGCTCGCTAAAGTGAAGCATCCGAACACTATCTACGGAATAGGCACGGTCATGGAGGAAGTCGGTCTTCGCGGTGCGATCACGTCTGCGTGGGCATGTGACCCCGATGTCGCAATCGCTCTCGATGTCGGACCTGCGAAGGACACGCCGGGGATCAAGGGTGATAACGAGGAAAAGCTGGGAGGAGGAGCCGCAATTTTCGTTTATGATGCAGGGCTGATCCCGAATGTCAAGCTCAAAGAGCTGGTTATCGATACAGCGAAGAAAAACAAAATTCCGTACTGTCTGTCGACATTGCAGCGTGGAGCGACGGATGCCGGCCGGATTCACATGGTGAGGCAGGGCGTCCCATCGATCTGTATCGCTGTAAATACCCGATATATTCATGGTCACACGAGCATCATATATCGTCATGACTATCTCAACACGGTGAAGCTTGTTACTGAGGTGATCAAACGCCTTGATAAGAAGACGGTAAAGAGTCTGACGCAGCCGTAGATTTCTGAACTCTCGGCTCGGATTTGCCGTATATGTGCATAAGTGAGAGTCTAATGGCCTGGCGTTCTTTCATTGTTGATTACCCGAAGGGATTTTGAGATGGGACTGCAATTCTTTAATACGCTTACACGTCAGAAAGAGGTTTTTGAGCCTATTGTGGATGGACAGGTTAAAATGTACACGTGCGGCCCGACTGTCTACGACTTCGCTCATATAGGCAATTTTCGTGCATATATGTTTGAGGACCTTCTGAAGCGGTATCTCAGATACAAGGGCTACAAAGTGACCCAGATCATGAACCTTACCGACATCGATGACAAGACAATCAGGGGATCGCAGAAGGAAAACATATCGCTGGATGAGTACACAGCACGCTACAAGAAGGCGTTTTTCGAGGATCTGGATTCACTGAAGATTGATCGCGCTGATAAGTATCCCGAAGCGACCCGTCATATCGACGAGATGGTCGCAATGATCAAGGTGCTTCTGGACAAGGGATACGCCTACGAGACTGATGGCTCCATTTATTTCAAGATATCGCAGTTCAAGAACTACGGGCAATTGTCGCATATGGACATGGCCCAGCTCAAGGTCGGAGCACGAGTCGCCGACGACGAGTATGAGAAGGAGCAGATATCCGATTTTGCGCTCTGGAAGGGCTGGGACGAAGCGGACGGACCGGTGTTCTGGGAAACTGAAATAGGCAAGGGACGTCCCGGATGGCACTTGGAATGCTCTGCCATGTCTGTCAAGTACCTCGGGAATCACTTCGATATTCATTGCGGCGGTGTCGACAATATCTTTCCGCATCACGAGAATGAGATAGCGCAGACACAGGCGGCAACCGGGGAGAAGTTCGTCAACTACTGGCTGCACAACGGGTATCTGCTCGTTGAAGGTCGGAAAATGTCGAAGTCATTCGACAACTTCTACACGCTCAGACAGATTCTAGATAAGGGTTACACGGCATGCGCCGTCAGATACCTGCTGATGGCGACGCACTATCGTCAGCAGCTGAACTTCACTTTTGACGGACTCGAATCCGCTAAGGGCGGTATCGAGAGACTCTGGGATTTCATGAAGCTGGTGAAGTCGATCAGTGGTGGGGAGTCGAATCCAGCTGTGGATGATTGTATCAGCAGAGCAGCTGCGAAATTCGAAGAGGCGCTTGATGATGACTTGAATATATCCCCTGCACTGGCGGCAGTGTTTGATTTCGTCAGGGATATCAACCGCCTGATACATGAGAAGGCAATATCGGCTGCCGACGGAGCGAAAGCTCTTGAAGTCATGCAACGGTTTGACACGGTGCTCGGAGTCATTCAGAAGGATGAGGATGACATCGACAGCGAGATGGAAGATCTGATCAGCAAGAGAAATGATGCTCGCAAGAACAGAGATTTCGCTGAGGCAGATAGGATTCGTGACGACCTTCTCGCAAGGGGTATTGTCCTGGAAGATACCGCCGGTGGAACGAAGTGGAAGAGGAAGCTCTAAGCGCTGCCAAGGCGATTAGACCGCGCAGTCTGCATCCGCGTTGCTAACGCAGTTGCCGTCTCTGTCTGAATAGTCCTGGCAGGTACATTAGACTGCTTACAGCTGATATTAGCACGAAAGGCATGACCGGGAGGAGATATCTCGGGGTAGTGTGCGTGAAGAAGAACAGAAGCGTGAAGCTCAGCGGCGGATAGAGCAGGAGCAGGCGTGTTCCTGCGGGCAGCCTGAAGAGCCCGACGAAGGCGAGCAGCAGAATAGCACCTGCGGCTAAGTGAGTGAGGATACGCAATGGAGGAGTCTCAAGAAAATGTCTCGTACCCGGAATGAATGACCATACCCACGCAATCCTGCGAACGCCTCTCCAAACAAACTTAATTGGGTCCTTTAGAATATTCTTGAAGGCCGTCGAGTACATCTCTGTCTCGCTGAAAGATTGCTCCTGTTCACCTGCGCCGATATACAGCAGTGAATCCCTCGATTGCTGACTATCCTCAGATGAAGCAAACAGCAGGTTTCCGGCCCCGCTTGGAGGGAGTGGCGTGAAACGATCACAGGACTGATAGTTCCTGATTGCCCACGGCAGCAAGGCAATAACAAGGCCGACTGCAACGAGAGCAAGATTCTTGAGTCTTCGTTTCCAGCCTGTTTTGGCGGCAACAATCGGTAACCAGATGAGGCCAACCATGGACACGACTATCGGCCTTGTTAAAACTGCTAAACCGAGGAGAGCGCCAGCGATGAGGAGCCGCCTCCAGGAATTCTGCGAGAGCGCGGATTGAAACGCCCACATGAACAGCAGCATCAGGAAGATCGTCATCATCTCCGAGAGTATGAGTCCGGCGTTAACCCACAGAGGTACATACAATGATAGTACCAATGCTGCAATCAGAATGAACCGGCTACCATGGATTCTGCGGTATATGAGAAGAGCCAAAGCGAAGGAGATCAGTCCAAGAATAGCCTGAGCCATCCTGACAACCATGAAATGCTCTCCGAGGCTCCAATACATGACGGTCAGAAACAGAGGGTAGATTGGTTGCAGCGCTCTCGATGGGGTGACACCATCATACGAGTAGATTCCAGTCAGGTCCAGATTCTCTGCTATTCGCATATACTGAAGTGCATCGCCTCTAAGAGTGTCGTCGATGAGAACGATGCCGCAAACCTCTATCAAGAGTACTAGCAGAAGGCCTACGAGTAGAGCTCCATTATACTTGGTCAGTATCCACAAATTGCATCTCCGTCTACAAATGTCCAAACTTGGTTAACCCGAGAATGCGCACAGTGCCGCATGTACAGTGATTGACTATGCAAAAAGGGCGTCGCTTCCAGACGCCCTTCATATCTAGTACTTATCGAGCGGTTCACTCACTGGTCAGTTTCACAGTCTCGACAGTTTTCGTGGTGTAGACTGCATCCCGGTCGATTTCACCATTGCCGCCACTGATCAGAAAGCCAAGCCCAAGCAGCCATGAAATAAACTTCTTGCTCTTGCCTTTGTTTTCGAGCTTGCCTGCAAGTTTGATCGGGGCTCCGTCAGTCGCCTTGAATGCTCCCTCAGCCAACAAACTGACAAATGCGACTTCGATGTAGCCCGGTTTGCCTCGCTTGCCGTTCTTCTGCACTTTCGTAACAACGGCTCTGCTGGAGGCTCCCTCGGCGACAATAGTGCTGTCATCAACGACTATCGCCTCTGCAAGAGCGAGTACCAGGGAATCACCTTTCTCCAGATTTTCTGACGATATCCTATCATCACTGACAAACCTGAGCTTGACTTCAGTGTCCTTTATAACCCTGACCGTGATTCCAGCGTCTGCGCTGGGCACGAAGAAGGCTGCTGAGAACAGGAAAAGCAGAACTGCCGAAAAAACAAGTCTTGTGATCGTTACCATTTTCATATTTATGTCCCTCCGTACGTGTGAGATTGATTCCTATTCGAGTACCGGAAGTCTATCACCGAGGCTTGGATTGAATTGAATCTTGACACTCTTTCCGAGATTGTCGAAGACCACGCCCTTCTCCATATCAAACAGTGAGTACTTGTCATCCAGAAGAGCAATGTCGCTAGGATCCTTGCCTCTGTCGCAATTCTTGTCGGCGGCACAGAAAACTATGTGAATGTCATCTCCTATCTTCCATTCCAGTTCCCCAGTATCACCCTGGAAAGTCTCTCCCAACTTTTCCCACTGCGGAGCCTTCCCGTCATCGGTGACTTCGATGTAGAGCGCACCCTGATCCGGAACAGTGACAACTTTGTAATTGAATGTCTGTCGTTTTTTGGACCAGTTCTTTGCCGCGCTCAGATAGCGACTCACCTTGGCAGCGTCACTGGAACCGAGCTGCCCCTGCAGATCCTGAAGAGTCCTCACGGCGTCGTCTAAGCGGTATCCTGGTTCATTGTTCCCGTTTATCACGTCAACAAGGTCCTCAAGCTTAGATCCAGCCTGTCTTGACTCCACCACGCGTACCTTGGTCACTTTCAGAGCCTGCAGCGCACCCATCAGGGCTACTTCGCCCTTGCTCAGTTCGCCCTCGAAATATGTCTTGTCCGATTCGATCTGCTCGGTGATTTGCGATAGAGGGAGAGTGTCGGCTTTAGCATTGATATAGATCTTGAACAGGCTCCAGTACCATAGCGATCGATCACTTCTTTTGAAAAGAACGGAACTTGAGTCACCCGTATGAAACTCTGCGAGATCGCCTTCCAGCGCGATATGATTCTCGTTGAGCTTGGGGATGGTATCCTTCGGATTCGCTGTCGGCCACTGTGATGAATCTGCCACGACCGCCGCGAAACGATTTATCGCACCATCAAGCTTCTCTATGGCATCCCGGATATTGAAGTTTCTGTAAGTCTCCGATATCGTTCTTGCCACGGGCGAGAACTTCGGAAACAGCCACTTCACCGTGAGTGCTCTCGAATACCGATCGAACTTGCTTATTATGAGTGGACGCTCCTTGTCAGTGACACTCAGATACTGGCCGGAGTGTCCTTCAAGTATGTTGTCTTCAACCTTCGTTGTCTGCGGAAGCAGGAACTGGAAGTGATACAGATTCGGAATCGAATACAGCACAATCCATAGGATGCTGACAGTGACGACAAATCTCGTAAATTTGCGAACTCTGGTGATCGCCCGGTTCCTCATTACCGATTTCAGCATCCAGTAGAACGGTTCCTGCAGACCGACCGGTCTGAGTATCCTCGGAGGCTTGTAAATCGACCGTCCGACATCAGTGCCGACCTTCTCCGGCGATTGCCCGGTGCATGAGAGGAAGAAGACCTGGAAATTAAGCGTTCTTCGGACGATGATCTTAAGGAACTCCTTCATCTTGACCAGAATAGTTCTGACCGATCCTGCCCATTCGGAATTTGACGCGATTTTGTTGCTGCTGAGAACTTTGTCGAGAAAAACTTCAAATTCCTCAGAGAAGAACTGCTCGTCTTCGGGGCGTACAAGTACTGTCTGGCTCTCACCTGTGAAGCCGGGGAGGACGTCCGCTTTTGTGATCACGAGCGCAACCGGAATTGGCATCTGAGAACTTAGAGGTGCCAATCGTTCCAGCATTGTGATGAAGGAGGCGACATGCGCCTGGCTTTCCAATTCTGCGCCGAGCAGCTTGGGATCATAGAAAAACATGATGCCGTGGGCACCATCCATGAAGTCGATGACCTTCTCTTTGAGTTCACCGCCTTCCCTGATGGAGACCGCTTTGCCTTCGTAGTCATATGTCACTACAGATAGCTTCTCATCGCGATCGAGGATAGCGTTGAATTGAAGCAGTCTCTCACCTTCGGTAGGATCGGGAAACTTCTGATCGCCTCGCATGTCAACTATCGTTCCGACGGCTGAAGTGCTGCCGAGACCCCAGATGTGCCTGTAGTTGACAAGGAATTCGCTTGCTGTAGCGCTGTCTGTCACCGATATCTGAAGGTTCTTCGATACCTTGCTGTCCTCATGCAGCGTAGTGAAATAAACGGATTTGCCCGAATTTGTGTGACCATAAACGCCGATTCGGATTCCTGAAGGCCATTTGTACTTGGCTACCGGGGCAGGCCCCTTCTTCCTGGAGGAGGCTTTGAATATCTTCTTGAAGAACTTGAATACTTTGGTAGCTGCTTTTATCATGGTATGTTCACGGCACCGGATTTAGGGTCTCTGTCCGTGTTATCCTCCGATTCCTTCCTCTACATTCGTGGCTCTTTCTCTGAGTTGCTCAAGCTTGGTGTCGGTATATGTACTCCAGAGAACGGGAACAGCTACTGCAGCAAGAAGAAAGAGTATGATGATCATCGAGTAAAACAAATATGCCGGCTTGCGCTGCGAGATAATCAATCTCAGGTAACGTCCACTCAGGAACGCTCCTTTGATCTTACGGAACAGCTCACCGAACCAGCCAGCAACTCGTGCCCAGAAATCGCCTTTCTTCAGGTAACCCCACTCCGACAACAACTGCTTAAAGAGTCTATTCTTCGAACCGAGCTTCGTGAATGAATCGATCCTCAGCAGGTGAAACTCGAGGGATGCTCTGTCCTTAAGGAGATCCTCACCGAGTTCCTGGCGTCGCCGAGCAAGCTCAAGAAACTTCATCGGATCGCTCATCGAATTGAATGCCTCAGGCGTGAGGTCGCCTCTCAGGCGCTTGCCGAAGGTGTTAAGGAATCGGGCTATCTCCCGCAGGAAAAATGCGTTTAACTGATAGTTGTCTTTAAGGCTTCCCGGTTTGCAGAGCATGGGTACGAGGTGATTCTCGAAGAATGGCACATCCTGCTTCACGGCTCTGAGCCCGCGGCAATGCGAATAGGCTTGATTCGAACGGCCGTCAGTATCCGCCTCAGACTCGAAGTACGTGATAAGTATCTGGACTGCAAACTGCCTGAGGTCCGATGTTGTCAGAGGATTCTCTCGCACCCGGTCAAGCAGAAAGTAATCAAGCTCGACAGCCTGGTCGCGCTGCTGACGAAGCGGCTGGAAGACAGTATAGACACCGTTGTAGGTCTGAAAGAACGCTTCAGTCTTGAAGCTCGAGTACTTAGTCTCGTAAGTGTTGATGTATTTAAATAAGTCTTCTACGTAGTTCTTCATTTTCATGGCTTCCTTGCCTGGTCAATTGTCAGACTGCATATATCATAAGATCAAGCTTGCCGAGTCCGGAGAACTTCTTCGGATCGCCAACTCCCCTAAATATCAAAGTAACCTTGTTCACAGATGGCGACTGGAGCATATCCTGCGGCCGCAGCGCGACCTTCGCGCCGAAGGTGACAGCGTCAACCTTAACCGGATCTGTCTCGCCCAAGCCTCTGGCCTCATTGACTCCGAACCTGACCTGCATATTGGTCCATTCCGCTGTGCTGAACAAGTCTTTGGACATCAGAACGACTGTGTCCGAAACAGCCTGAGGATTCTCGATGTTTATCAGCAGGTAGCTGAGCTCTCCAACCTGTTCCAGATTGCACGACTGGAATGGGACCAGTCTGTATGTACGGTTGTTATATGTCAGGCTGTCTTCAGCGGAGGCCTCTCTTCCAAGTTCATCTTTCCTGATCTGAGCCAAGAAGCCAAGCACGCCCCGGAGATCGCTCAGGATTGAGTCGATCATGCCCACCTGGTCCCTGATATTCTGGTGGTCGTACTCAGAAAGCAGAAATGAGTCTATCGCAGCCATGAACCTGCCTACGTCAGTGCTTCGCTCCTTCGTGAAGTGCTTCTCGTTCAGATAGTCCTTCAGGCCGGGCTGTAGATTTAAAAGAGTAGCGAGAACACGGAACAGACTCTTGAAATGAACCACCATGCTGAGCGGGTGCGATGCGTTCCTGCCAAGTACGAAGCTGTCGAGAGTAGAGGAAATGTGATATGCCATCAAGAAGACAGTATCCTTGAATGCTGCCTGAAGATCAGTCTTCTCGCCAGCGAGTAATCCCTCAGTCGTTATAGCTGCAAAGGCTCGAGACGACAGTGAGAGCAGACTCTCAAGCCTGTTGCGGAAGTCCGTTGCGGTCTTAAGCAAATTTTCGTCGGCATTGATCGTCACACAAGGCGGACAATATCCAACGGAGAAGTGTGCTTCTGATCCCGTAACCTTTAGTTCAGCAACCTGCACGAACATACTTTCGGGCATATTCGGCCTTTTCCCCAAATGAAGGCCATATCCTGCCGCCAAATAGGGCATCCTCGGGATCTCCTCCTCAGGATCAGGATCTCCAACCTCTCGCTTCTCCGATGGCTTTACGCTGATGTAAACCGGCATTGGACCGTCCGTTAGATCAGTCTCCGCCTTCAAGCTCAGTTTCTCTGACTCGCTGATGTCAATATAGCTGCCATTCGGAGTCAGTGCCTGACAGCGCGTAATGGTGACTCGCAGTTTGTCGCCACTGGCCATCATATCAATGCTCAGTGCAGGCTTGCCAGACAGTGACTTCCGTACCAAGCCGTAGCTGTCGGCAACATCGAGATTGTGCCAGCGTGCTAGATCTTCAAAGTAGCTTTCCTGGTCCTTGAGATGCTGCTGGGTTATCAGCATCCCATCCTTCCAGTTTACAGAATATAACTTCAAGTCACTCATGGCATTGCCTCTATCGTTAATCCGAAAATTTACTGATGCTCATAGAAGATGTCAAGGTTAATATCTCATGCTATACATAACTGGAATAGCCGAGATAACCACAATCTGCTTTTCTCCCGATCTGCATACGTTTTTGCTCGCCCATAACTTTTATTTGGCTGACAAGATTGCTTGGCATGCACAGGTCGAGCGCTCTTTCCACTTTTTCTCTTATACGCCCACCCGGCACAAACTCGCCGATGTCTTCAGTCTTCACATCTCTGATGATGACGTCATAGGCAGAATCGCACTCTGAAAATGACCGTCCCACGAGCGAGTTCACCGCGAGTCTGCTCTCTGCCGACCCAAGACTGAAACAAATCCCTCTCGCTATTTCAAATGTTGATGACACGTTCTCGATGATTTGACACTCATATCCGGCCAGATGCGTGAGAACCTTCTCGACCAACTCAGCATTGCCTGCCCAATGATGGTACATGGGGAGAAGAGTGAACCAAAACATAAGCTCCGAAAATGAACCTGAATGTCGATCGGAATCAAAGTCGAATAACTTGAGAAAGCGGTGAAGATGCTCCTCTTCGACAAAACTAAGGCTGAATGTGAGAGCATCTCTCTTCGCAATGGACGTGTATCTTATCACCGAAGCATCAAAAGGTGCCATCAGTTTCCGGGATTGCATATCCCAATCGTCGGTGCGGGCAGTGGAGCCACTGAGTCCGTAAAAGAACTGATACGGCATATAATCAACTGCACTATTGTAGCCTATCATCAGGACAATTTTGGAGCCAGGCCCGACTGGAGTTCCCGCCGAAGGATTCTGTTCAATAACTTCGCCCTTGTAGTTTTCGTACTCGCCGACAGCAAGTATATCTACACTGCGGATATCAATGCAGGTCTTGCCGAGAATGTTGAGAGCAGTGGCGAAGTGAAGCGGGTGCCGTCTACTGCAGAGCTCAGGCATTATCATTTCATCGGTCATTGACGAGTGATCTCCACTTTGTACTGGGTGTTCACCGGCGACTTGGCCTTAAGGAAACTCGTCAGCCTAATGCGAAGCAACGCCACCTCATCTTCCGATAGAAAGTCATCCGCCTTCACGGTGGCGGTAACCGCTATACATCGGCGGACACCGCGTTTGGTTCTCTCCGTAGAGTTGCGGCACTCGGCCTTCTGTATTCTCGGATCGAATGTTCTCGTCCAGGCCGAGATCTCTTTGAAATTGACTGCGCGATCACGACTGCGCAACCTTCCAGTTGCTTCGATCATGATCTGCTCCGCAGTCTTAGCCGGAACGCCCCCTCGGGTGGGGAGGATGTTCGTCACAGCCGTCAGTCCGGGATGCTTCTCGTAAAGCTCATCAATCTTGCCCGCCTCTATCCCGTTCGCCCTGTTCTCCGCAGTTACAGAGTAGTTGACGGTAAGTGAATCGGGAGGGGGTTCGAAGAAGGGTGAGAAATCGAACCAGAGAACTTGACGATCTTCCCGCTCTTCGATTGAATAAACACGCGGCGACTTCTCCGTCTGGACCTCGTAGCTGGGTAGATATGTCCTGCCGGAAGAATCAGTCACTTCCACGATTTCGAGCACACTTGAACTGCGATCCGGAAGTTCTATCTCGACAAGCATGTTACCGCCTGTATGTTTGAAAAGCGTCAGTTCGTTTTTGTTTGTTGCGACGAAGCAATTGAACCTGATTCCGAAACGAGATGTCAATTTGCCCCTGTCGCCCCCTTCGGGAAGATCAAGCCTCATCCAGAAGAGGTCCTTTTCCGATGCAGTGATCTCGATTCCATTCTTGAACATCAAATCAGCTATCTCGCGATTCGCAGGACCCCTTTCCCACGCCGACACAAAGCTCTCGGTAGGAATCACAAAGCTGTCTTCGAGGGGACTGTACAGGTCACCGCTGGAGCGCAGCCCACCCCAATCCGGAGTGGATTCATCATCGTATCTGAAGATATCTTCGATGGATGTCTCCAGCCCAGGGCAGAATCGATTCACGGTGGAAAACGCTCCAGACTCCATACCGGGACACCAGTATGACCATCGTAGCTGCCTGAGTACTTCGGATGATCCGTTCAGATATATTAGTGAGTCCTTGAAATCGGAAGCGATGCCCGAGTATTCGATCGCAACATAAATCCGGTCGGCTACAATCGATGAAGCGGAGCCTGCTTTGTGCCCAGCCTGCGAGACAGGGGGGAGATCTTCGCAGACATCCTTCAGCTCGTCACCGTATCGTAACAGGACATGCCTAACCTTTGCGGACATTAGTTTCTCTGTCCGATGCGGCGAAAAGAAGAATGTCTCGCCCCCATCGCGTTTTTCTCTGTAAATGAAAAGCGTCCGAGGATCGACTTCGACAGTCGGATCGGTCAATTCACAGCTCATGATCGTGAATGCCGGCACTGGCCAGCGCTTACATTCCGGGAACAGGGATCTGATCAGTGAGCTCTTGGCGACTTCCCAGACCGACATTACCCGATCTTCGATTCTCTCCAGTTGATGCGCTTGCATCTGGAGTAGCATTCGCAGGATCGGGTCCAACCGCTCCGATGACTCAGGAACGTCGGGATTCCACTTCCGGAGTTCCCGATGCATCTCTGCAAAAATCTCATCTTTGTTTCTCGATTTCTCAGTCTTCATCGCGAATAGCTTTCGTCCAGAGCCTAACCAATCACAAAGGTGCCCTCAAACTTCTTCTCTTCATCGTTATCACGGTAGCTGCCGGAGACTTTGATTGCAAGTCCTATTGGATGTGAGTTCGACCCCTCCACATTTGCGAAAGAGACCGACACATTGTAGAGCATTTTCTGGGATCGGTCAATTGCATTGCGTAGACCTGCTCTGATATCGGATTTGTTGGCGGTATAGAGGTCGGAATATTCTTTGTCCCAAATTTCGCAGCCGTATCCCGGATCGAATGGTATTGAGCCGACTCTTGTGGAAAGAATCAGCCCGATAGAGTATCTTATTGATTCATCGAGCGCCGCTCTGGAGAGATAGCCCTCTCTCAGTACCAGAGGTAGTGACAGGTATTCCATTGAGTAGTCATCAGTTCAGTTTTATTGGATTGCCCTTAACATTCACCATTGCACCTTCTGCGTCGAAGGTCCCGGATGCCTTGCTCTCGAAATTAGCCGAAGCCTGAAGCTTCATATTGGCGCTGGATTTCATTTCGAGATCGGTTCCTGCCTCGACAGTGACCTTCTCGTCAGTTTTCAGCTTTATATTCTTGCCCTCGATCGAAATGTCACCATCTATGCTCTTAATTGTTATACTCGGTCCATCCATGGTTAGAATTATCTGATTGGCGCCATCAGGCGACGTTATTTCTATAGACTCCTTGCCCGATTCATCATTGAATATAATCTCGTTTCCTGACTTTGTCGTGAACAGCTTGATTAGATTCTCTTCACTATTCGCTTTCGAATGTGGAGCGCCCTCGGAATTGTAAACCGAGCCGACCACCACTGGCCTCGATGGATCGCCGAATTCGAAGCCGACAAGGACTTCGTCATTGAGTTCCGGTATCCAGAAGGATCCCCGATCTGAGCCAGCGTGCATTGTGGCATAACGCACCCAAGGTGTTTCATCGGAACCGCTCCAGGGAAACTTCACCTTTATTCGACCGAGCATATCCGGGTCATGGTTGTTGACAACGATTGCTGGCTGTAATTGAGTAATTTGGGGAGCCTTTCGGGACATGCCGGGAAAAGCCAGATCAAGAGGAGTGCATATGAATGTATTATGGTACTTCCCACTTTCATCAAAAATATGCTTTACGCCCTTGACCCAATAAGGTCGGTTAATCAGATCAGCCATCTCTCTGACAGTGATGGTATGACCGACCGCAACAGTCGGCATGATCGACTGTCCCTGGCAATTAATCATCCTGCCCATAGCGCTGGAACGAGCCGTCGTGAGAACCTGATCCAGCGATCTTGAATCCGAAACCACAGGGGATTCTACAAAGCTGGGACTATCATATACTTGTGCCGAGGCAGTGGGGGAGAGGTCGGAGAGATCGGAGAGAGCGGCGGTCCTTGAGATAGATGAGGAATCATTGGAATAGCTTCTCGTCTGCTCATAGTTGTATACGGTCGACTTGAATTCCATTTGCTGAGTGCCGACGCCAAGCGCGAAGGCTCCAAGCGTCTGCCTCCATATCAGATCTTCATTCTCACGGCTGGAGGCTTCGATCAGTTTGAACTCTCCGCCATCATAATGAGCGAACTTGCCATCTACACAGGCAAGCCTTTGGATGAAATCCCAGTCTGTTTCGCGGTATTGTACAACGAAGTTCAGGGTCCTGGCTGATGATTCCATATTTCCAACCGTTATGGGATAGCCTCTGACCAATGCACCGATTATATCGCTTGCTGAGATTTCGTGATACAGTGCATTGCGCTTGCAGTCTTCCATCGCAATCGTCGGGCTGTGCGCCGTCACAATCACTCTGTTTAGCCCATCTATGCTGTTGTCAAGGCTGACTTCGGTGACAACTCCAATAAATTCGAGTTCCTTGGAGGCGTCGACCGTGCCACCAGTCGGAGATATTGTTACTGCGATGGATTGACCGAGGAAGTTTGTATATGTGCTCGGATCGTCAAAGTCAGCGGTGGCAGCCGTACGAGCGACTCTCTTGATTGTTACTTTTAGTACGTGATGGTCATTAATGGATTGGTTTAATTCAACCCCGGATATGAGATGGCGAATTTCGTTACCGGCGATTCTGATTTGGCAGTCAGCTGGGGTTTCGAGTACAGGCATATGAACCTTTATTCAGATAATTGTCAGCCGGGCAGGGGATGTCCTCCTGCCCGGGCATAATCGAAAGAAACTTATTCTTCCCAGCGGTTATCTATCGTCGCGTCACCGATCGTAAGGTCATGACAAGATATCTCGAAGTACTCGTGAATCTGGTCATCAGGACTGTTCTTGACGTGAGGGATCATCTCGATGTACTCCGTAATGAACCCCTCGTTCCACGTCAGCTCCTTCATCATCGCATCTGTTGGATTCTTGAAGGTCACCTTGCCGGCCTTCCAGTTTGGTGCGCTCGAATCCATTGCCCAACGAGCAATGTCTGACGTCTCGTCTGATTCTCTTCTGACCTTGATTGTGCCGGCATGAGCGCGGTCTGATGGACGGCCAGTTTCATCCTTGGCTGTGTACAGCCTGTAGCTGACCTCATAGACGTTCTTGTAGACGACGCCGTCGATTTCGAGAGTCGGTCTCCGTGCCATAGTTTCTCTCCTTAGAATTCATTAGTGTTATGTTTCGCAACAAAACCTTAACATCCTGTTCCTGGCAGCAACAACTACCCTGACAGGAAGCTATCTTGACTCACATTGGCTTACTTATCCTTTACGCTCGTCTGGTCATCCTGATTCCAGGCAGTGAACTCGATATTGAATGTCCTCGCTGGATATTTCGGATTGAGCGCGACCTTAATATCGATCTCCTGACGCTTGCGCATCTCTTCATCAGCAAATATCTCGACGCGATAATCCTGAAGAATATTGTCACCGCCGCTAATCGCTTTCATAAATTTGTCGATGTCGCGACGCATAGTGTCGACAAATTTCTGATCGATCACGGAGAACGTCTGTTTGTTCAGGTAATTGCGCAGAGTCTTATACACATAATCGTATGTGCGACGAATGGAGTAGACGTTGAACGTCTCCTTGCTGAACAGTGTCGCGGCACCCATAGAAACTGCCGTGCCTTCAAAGCTGACCATCGGGTTGACGCCTTTTTCATTTATCTTGCTGGCATCCGGCTGATTCGCCTTGAACCTCAGATACTTCGCATCGGCAATCTTCCCATGCTTGAAACCTGCCATCGGCTGCTGCATGCCGACTGTTGTGTCACCCTGGTACATCTTGCCGGCGACTGACGCTGACGGTGGTATCCACATGTCCTCGTCTTCGTACTGGTTCTGCTCGCGAGCCAGAAGGTAGTTCGCGAACACCGATACATACTGCTTGTAGTTGTCGATTCCGGGAAGGTTGGCGTAGTTTGGATCGTCGAGCATGTCCATGACTTCCTCGACACTCTCCAGATTGGGGAGGTCAGTCATGATGTGCAGCTTGTTCGGGAGACCGAGCTGTCGCGCGACGGTGTCAATGTTTTCGACACTGCCGAGATAACCGGGGATCACGGCCATCGAGAAGCAGTCTTTGATACTCCACTCGCGATAGAGATCGGCGACAGCTTTCGACAATTCCTCGAATTTCTCCTTGTCATCGGGATCGACCAGTTCCTCTCCGCTGACATTGGCGAAGTAGGCATTGACCTTCTCGTCCGGTTCCTGCTGGGCATTTGCGAAGAACTTGTCAATAGCGCGATAGGTCGTCTCAAGTTCGCGTGACTCCCTGTGCACTTTCTTCATATTCTTTTCGAGATTCGCCTCGAGCTTGGTAGACTGCTCATTAAGGCTCTTGCGGATGGTCTCGATATTTTCTTCCTTCGCGAAATTGTCTATCCAGATTCGCAGGCGCTCGGCGAGAAGTTTCCGTTGAGTTTCGAAGTCCTTCTTGGTCAGGAATTCTTTGCGCTGAAAGTCCTTCTTCGGATCGAGCCATTCTACGCCCCGAACGAGATCGCCATCAGTGGTCTTGAATGACGGAAGCAGTCCTGCCAGCTTCTTGAAATCACCGAATGTATCCCCCAGTATCGCCGCAAATTCCTCATCCGATACTTTCTCGACTTCGAGTGCTGGCTTTGCCGCGGCCGCCTCAGCAGCCTCTGCCTGTGGTTCCAATTTCTCTTCTTCACCCATCTATCTTCACCTCTTTCTATTCGCTCAAAAGATCGATGTAGTAAGCCATGACTTTCAGAAGAGCTTCTTTCTTGTCACTGTCCTGAAGGATCTTCTGCAGGGATTTGTTCTTCTTAAGCTGCTTGTCGAGATCGGACATCATCTCTTTGCTGTAATATGTTTTCTGGAGATGCTCATTTTTCTCGATGAGTTCCTTGGACGTGAAATCTTTCATCGCCCGGATATCAAAGTCGCCGTTGACAGGCTCGCCGTCGGCAGTCTCCATCTCCACTGAGAAAGACGGCTGGAATTTCTCAAAGACTTCTTTGAGGTTGTTGCATCTCTTCGGTGCTACGTCGGCTTCCTCGCTGTTGTTGAGTTTTGCCGCGTACAACATCTTGTTGGAAGGGAGAAGTTCGACCGGGATAGAATCATCCCGTTGGATCTTCTCGGTCGCTCCCAAAATGAACTTCGCCATTTATCCCTCCAGGTTCGAAAGGAATGAACTGTTATTTACTTCTCTCAGTGGTGAACGTGTAGTTGTCGTCCTTTACTCCTATGTTAACACGATCTCCAGCTTTTATCTTACCGGTTATTATATCAACTGACAGTCTGTTGACGATATCTCGCTCAATGATTCTCTGGATCGGTCTTGCTCCGAGCTCGAATGTGTAACCATCCTTCGCCAGTTTCGACTTCGCTTCCTTGCTGAGAGTGGCCTCGATATTCTGGTCAGATAGCATACCGCAGAGATTGTTGAATTCAAGACCCGCTATCACTTCTACCTGCTCCGGCGTGAATGTGTGATAGATAATGATGTCATTGAGACGGTTCAGGAACTCCGGTCTGAATTTGCTGAAAAGGAAAGTGCGAACTTCATCCATATCGACATCGCGACCCTCTCTATCAGCATCCAGAATCTTGTCTGCGGCATAGTTCGACGTTAGTACGACGATCGTGTTGGAAAAGTCGACGGTTCGATTCTGTCCATCTGTCAGCCTGCCATCATCAAGAAGCTGCAACAGAACGTTAAAGACATCGGGGTGAGCTTTCTCGGTCTCATCAAAAAGCACGATAGAGAACGGTTTCCGTCGCACCGCTTCCGTCAGAACACCTCCAGCCTCATATCCGACATATCCGGGCGGAGCGCCTATCAGCTTGGCGACAGAGTGCGACTCCATAAATTCCGACATGTCGAGTCTAACCATTGCGTTCTTGTCGTCGAAGAGAAACTCCGCAAGCAGCTTTGGCAGATATGTCTTGCCGGTGCCGGTAGGTCCGAGAAACAAGAACGACCCGACTGGTCTGTTTGCAAGCTTCAGTCCAGCCCTTGCCTTGCGAATCGCATTGGCTATAGCTTCAATCGCCTTCTCCTGCCCGACGATTTTCCTGGACAGGAATGATTCCATATTGATCAGACGGTCTTTTTCTGCTGTCAACATCTTGGAGACAGGTATGCCGGTTCGGCGGGCGACGACAGAAGCAACATCAGCGTCCTCAATTGTGCGCTCTATGGATTCAGCCACTTTCTTCAATGGCGCGAACTTCCTCACCTTCTCGTCGAAATCCTTCTTCAGGAGTTCAATGTTTGTGACATCTATAGGCATTATTCCACCCCCTCAGAAGCTTCGACCCGATGTCCCCAGAATTCCTGAAGGCGATCGAAATTTCTGGAGAAGTCATCATACTTCTCCTGAAGTTCATCGAATTTCTCTTTCTCCTTGTCGGGATTCTTGCCTTCCAAAGCTTCTATTAGTCCTTTCAACTCAGCGATGTTGGTCTCGATCTCAACGACTCGAGTTTTGCTGAACTCTTCTTTGACCGCAAGCTCTGATGCAGATTCATCAACGAGGTCGAGGGCGATGTCAGGGAGGTTCCGTTCGCTGAGATATCGCATCGCATATCTTACTGAACCTGTTATAGCCTCATCCGTGAACGATATCTTGTGATGGTCCTCGTACTTCGCTATCACGCCCTTAACTATCCTTACAGCGTCATCGAAATTAGGCTGCTCGACTTTCACCCGCTCGAATCTCCTGTCGAGTGCCTTGTCTTTTTCGATGTACTTGGTGTATTCTTCCTCGGTGGTAGCACCGATCAGCCGCATATGGCCGCGCGCGAGGGCCGGCTTGATGAGGTTTGCCGCATCCATGCCGCCCGATACGTTACCAGCACCTACCAACGTGTGGATTTCATCGATGAACAGGATAATCTTGCCACCGGATTTGACAACTTCGCTGACTAATGACTTGAATCGCTCTTCGAATTCGCCCTTGTACTTCGCACCCGCAACGAGCGATCCCATGTCGACAGCCATGACTTTAACATTCTGGAGGGCTTTCGGAACCTCGTTAGCGATGACCGCCTGAGCAAAGCCTTCGACAATAGCGCTCTTACCGACTCCTGCACCGCCTACCAGTGAGGGGCTATTTTTTCTGCGCCTCAGAAGAATCTGGATCAGCTGCTGAAGCTCCTTTTCGCGGCCGATCATCGGGTCGAATTCGCCTGCAGCCGCCTGGTTAGTCATGTCGATACAATACTTGAGCGTGCCTGCGATTTCTTTCTTACCTTGCGCCTCGGCGCCTGTCCCGGACAAAGCAGCACCTGCCGTTGCGATCTCCTCAACAGACTTGGTGTCTGCTATTGCTCGATAGATATCTTCTTTCTTGATATCGACCTTTTCACGCACATAAGGGGAGAGGCCCGACTTCGGATCGAATACTGCTATGAAAATGTGCTCGGGCTCAACAAGAGGATCGAACAGCTTAGCTTTCTCTTCCAGAGCATCGGTCAAAGTATCCTGCACGGCAGGGGAGACTGTCTGGTTCTCTTTGGTCGATGACCTCTTCGGAATCTCTTTCAGGTGCTCCTCCGCGATCGCTTCGATGAATGCGACACTCTTGCCAAGCTGATTCAGTATCGACTCGACTTCAGAGGAATCATGTCGAATCGTCGCGATAAGGAGGTGTTCGACGTAGATTTCCGGGTGCTTGAATGATGCTGCTACTTCACGGGCGACTCGAATTACCGCCCGGGAATCAGCCGAATAACTTGCGATATCCATATTAGACTATAGCACTCCATGCTTCTAGTTCGATATTCCGCAGTTGTATCAGCCCCGTAGATGCATCTCTGCGCTCAAAGTGTCTGTCTGACGACCGAACCGATAATAGCGTTATATAAATCCTATGTCAAGAGCTTTTATGACCCAACATAGGGCATTCCAGGCCTTCCGTTACTTCGGCGCAAATCTATCGGACTCAATGTAATTCACAGTTTCGCTGTCTATCTCAATGCCATCAGTGTAGGTCACCCTAGCCAGAGAGAGTCTCCTGAACGTTCCGTTTGAAATGACCAGGTAGTCAGAGAATTCGCAGTCGCTGATCGCCACGCCAGTCATCTGTGCTCCCTCGAAGTTCGCACCTGATATCTTGCAGCTGGTAATCTCTCCACCAGATCCGAAAACTGACTCTACGCAATAGAGATACGCGAGATTGCTGTTGCGTAGGGTGAGGCTATCGACCTTGGAAATGTAGATTTTCGGCTCCGACATCTTCTCGCAACTGTCGATCGTGAGCAGCTGGCAGTCAGAGTTGACGATGTTGAGGCCATTGAAACCGCTGCATCCGAGGATGATCAACTGCTGGATCTTCGCTTTTCCAAAGGAGATGCTCTTGCTTTCGCATTTTTCAAACAGGAGCTTCTTTATAGTGCTTTCACCGAAGCTGCCTGACATGATGTTCGACTCAGAAATCTTTAGATCGTCGATTTTGGCATTGCCGAATACAACGAGTTCCAACTTGCCGTCAATGATCTCAGTCAAGTCGAATCTGGCATGATAGAGACTTGTGTTGTGCCAATCTGGTTTGATTAGCTTGGTGTTAATGAACTCTGCCCTGGTGTATATACCGGAATCATCGGCGCAATTGCTAAATGTGCATTTTCTGAAGGCTGCATCACTTAGCTTTGCTCTAACGCTTCGGCAGTCTGTGAAAGAACAGTTGTTGAATGTGCTCTGTTCAAAAGATACACCTCCGAATTCACACTCAATAAAACGGACATCCGTGAACTGGGAATTCGAGAAGTCGTCGGAGGCGAACTTGACATTTCTGAACTCCGAATTTGTGATCCGGGCTTCCCTGCCCGCGACATTCTTAAATCCAATGTTCTTCAACGATGACTGATTAAGCACGATGCCGGATATGTCCAGTTCCTCAATCAGCTTATCCTCGACGTGCCACCCCAACTGACCGACTTCGGCATTGAATTTCTCAATGTCTTTGAGATCACTTTTTTCCTTGTCGCTTAATTCGGACGTCATACAGGAAACTCCTCCCAGGCTGATCATGACCACGAATACGAGCCATATCCGCAAGGGCTTAACGGTATTTCTCAAATCGCCTTCTCCACTCATAGTCGGGTATTTCGGCTCGGTCCACATCTCTTTCGATTGTATACACTTTGTGAGTGTCAGTTCCGAATATCCCTCCGCCAGAGGTGTCCGAGTCTATCTGAATCTCGAAGTTCCACCTGCTGTCGAAATCGTAATGGGAAACGAGAGGGCTTCTCTGATTGAACTTTATCGACATGAAGATTGATCGCTCGTTGTTGCCGGCAACGAAATTGAAGAACGTCTGCGCATCCCTGCCGCGCGGTATTATCCATCGGCTTGAGCCGTCATATTGCATCTGAATCTTTTTCCACTCTCCATCGGCGGCATAGACATAAATCACAATGTCTTCCAAATTCACTAAATTGCGTACATGCTGGAAAATAACCAATCTGAATCTGTAGTCGACCGTCCCGCGATGTTCGTCGCGGATGAGGAACTTGTCCGATTCGAATGTCTCAAGGACTCGATCATGGTGACCGATTGTCGGGTTATTTTCAAGTATGTCATAATAGTCAACTGCTACCGCTATTCGCGGCTTTGTAGCCGCCTTGACAGGCTCCATCCTCTCGACATCACCCGCTGAATCGAAGCAGATCTTCGAACCTGCCGAGTGGTCACTTCCCACGCCGTTGAACTCGCCTGCCTTGTTGAGTCTCGGATGCGGCCCTGCGGAGTCTGACACTATCACTATGGGAGTGACTCGCCTGCCGGTAGCTCTAAGCGCAGGATAATCTGAGAAATCGTAGTAGCTGGTTTTCACCGAATTGTCACCGCTGTAATCTAGTCGGTTAATGGTGTAGAAGCCTCTTCGATGCGAATGCCCCGTCAATACGACCTGTATGGTGCGGCGAGTGACAAGATGTTCTTCATAGAGCGGCTGTCTGTTGGTCTCGAATGTCCCCTGATCATGATCGTCTGCATCCCAGTATGTGTCGAATTCCACATCTCCCTCTTCAGCAGTGCTCATGGGGATGCTTTCGAGATAGCTGACAAATGTGAAGTGGCTTGTGAATATGATCTTCTTCTGATCTTCGATTGCGCGGTTCAACAGTGCAAGCTGAGTGTCGGTCACTGGATCATCGGCTCTCGGAAGATGGCCGAAGCCCTGATCTATTCCGGGGAAATCTAGCACATCTTCCTCATCTCCCCACGCCATTCCGACAAGGTTTTGGTCAGGAAATCCTGAAGCGAAATCAGAGAAAGGAGTGAACACAGTATAGAACCACTGAAGTTTCTCGTAATGGAACGTACCCATTTCCTTGACTACCCCATAAGTCTCTCCGAATGCGAGTGTCGCTTCATAGATGGTCAGATTGTGATCCGCAGCGATGCCGGGATTGGCACGGACCCATGCGACTCGAGGAGAGATACCGTATGGCAGCGCATACGCATCGTGATTTCCTGTGACAACGTAAACGGGCTTCTGATATCTCTTGTAGAAATAGACTATGAGCGTATATAGGGCGATAGCGTCAACATAATCCTGATATCTTGATTCGTATGAATCGTCGAGGGCAACCTGATCCCAAATCTGCTTAACCGTTCTACTTGTCCTGTCCGGATAGAGCATTTTGTTGAAATCAATGAGATCTCCTGTAAGCATGAGCGCGTGGATCCCAGGATCACTTCCTACGCGGTCAAGCAGGGACTTTATGATGCGCGTGGAGACTCCAATCATAGAACCTATTTTGGGAGAATCCTCCAGCGGGATTTCTTCCTCAGCGACAATCAGCGTCACTTGAACCTGCTGTGGCGAGTTGTTCGCCTCCGCAGATGAGATCGTAATCGAAGACTGATATGTGCCTGGTTCCCTGCCGCTGGCATTGGTGGAAATGAGAGCTGAATTTGGATTGTCGGATGTAGTAACGCCCGATGCAGGACTGATGCTTACCCAGTCATCATCTGGAGCTGCAGTCCAATTCAGTGTGTCGCCTCCGGTATTGACTATGGTGACCGATTGAGGTCCTGTGTCGGCACCGCCCGGATGTGCAACAATCGCAACCGACTCGGGAGAAACGTGAAGGTGCGGAGGATTCTCAGTCTGTGGTGGCGGAGAGGAGGGAGGCACGACGATCTCCTCTCCCGGATATATCAGATCGGGATCGCCGCTTCTGAGACGCTGCGAATTCGGGATACCTGTTCCGCCGTCATAGTGCCAGAGCTGCTGCCATGTCATGCCATAGCGTGAGGCAATCTTGGAAAGCCAGTCGCCGCTCACAATGACATAGATGTCATATGTCGGGGCGGGAGAGGGGGGAGACTGAGAATCAGATTGAGTCTCCGATGGTGTCTCAGATGATGGCGGTGCGCCTTCGGATGGCTGCGCTGCGACCGTCTCAAATGGATACTCAATGACCCTTGCTTCGCATCTGGACAATACGGTCTGCCTTGCGGCAAGGTGAATGTCTGTCAGATGTCCCATGTTCAAGTATGGTGGGCATTGCTCGTAATAGACCACAGGATGATAGGCCTGAATAGGGTTCATCAGATCCGCTTCTGTGTGGTCAACATCATCTTCAGTTAATCTATAGCAGTACTGTCCACCCTCGATTATATTGGGACCATTCATATTTCGGAGAACAGTTCTTATTTGATCATCCTGAATCTCGTTTGATGTAATCTTTCCCGGTTCGACGCGATTTAGAGTATGTGTTGGAACGACACCCGGTCCGGATGCGGGAGCAGCACCGGCGGATGTTATCTCATGCCAGGTCTGATCATGCGGATAGAGCCAGAATAGATTATTAACACCGTTGGCGAGCAGATTAGTGTGTCTGATGGAGACGCAGTACAACTGCGTGTACGCCGCGTCACGAAGCATCTGAAGGGATTGGCTGTCAAGAACCCCTTTGAATCTGGTGTCAGTGGCTATGACATTTTCATCTAAGACTATACTGCGGAAAGATATTTCAACCGACCCATCCAATTGCGAAAGAGGATTAACTGAGAAACTTTTGGCCGGATCAAGGCCTCCGGTGATCTTTATCTGATAATCGATGTTGTCATTGGATAGTGTATAACCGTCATTTAGGAGTATTAGCAATTCAATATCCCGGGGACTCTGCGTGCCCACGACTACCTGCGGGGTTAGCAGCGACGGATATAATATCATTGCGGGAATGGCATAAATTACATCGTGACGTCTTCCGGTTGTACCTTGTGGACTCATGCTGACAACACCGTGCGCATTTGGTCAGTTCTCTCTTTCAACTTCAATGGAGCATCTTCCGGGCGGAACATCTTCCTCCCTCGCAGTGCCATCTCCGCCAAATGTACCTCGTCGCTGGCTTCCGTCAGCAAGATGGAGAATGTAGCTCTCGTTTCCGGTATAGTTGAGAACTCTGATCTCAATCCAATCCTTGAAGATCAATAACCCCGATTCTTGCTCCCGCCCATACTCAATATCATTGAGCTTGATCGTGAAGAAGTACTCCGGGGAATTGTAATTGCGACCGTACTCCTGCATCTCTTCTTCTGTCGGAATTTCGTCAGTATCTTCGTGATATTCGTATTCCCATTCCTGTTCGATTTTATCATCGATCACTTCAGCCCTCAGCTCAGTGATCTTGTCATGAGCACTGTCGCGATCATATTCATAGATGGTAAGCATCACCTCGGTATGGGGGCGAACATTCCTCACATCGGCTGAGAGTGTGAGCGTGTCGCCTCTGCGAGCCTCGCTCTGACTCCATCTCATGTTCGAAATCTCCGGAGGAGGCACAACGGGTATTCTGTCCGATTCACCGTCCAGTCCGTTGTCTGGAAGCTTGACCTCGAAGTATATCTGATCGTCTATTTCGGTGTCTTCCGGGATCTCGAATTCGCCGTCGTAAACGTTGTTGCTGATTGTGGCGCTGATCTTGCCAAGATTCTCGCCATTCTCGCTCTTACCTTTGATCTTGATCTTAGCGCCGTTACCGACGAACGCCGTCCCAATCGTGAAGCCGGCAGTCTGACCTGCAATAGCCGCGCCCCGTTTCCAGACCGCATAGATCAGCGACGAATCGAGCTCGATCTCGTGTTCTTCGTCGGTGCTTTTGTTGAAAGTCAGATCAGGCATCGTCTACTTCTGCAATTTCGTACGTTCCGGGTACGAGGGCTTCGATCAGTTTCATCATTCCGACGCCGACAGTCTTCAATGTCTTCTTCGAAAACTCACCGGAAAATGTGAACCCGATTCCGTCTTTTATCACAAAGA
The DNA here is from genome assembly GCA_018820315.1 of Candidatus Zixiibacteriota bacterium. Taxonomy (NCBI): domain Bacteria; kingdom Pseudomonadati; phylum Candidatus Zixiibacteriota; species Candidatus Zixiibacteriota bacterium. Next base: position 47,406 of record JAHJOQ010000092.1, read on the forward strand.
CATATTTGTGGATAGCTTGTACTCCGCCGGATGGTGTCCACCTATAGACGAATTCGTGCGCCTGATTGCCTCGATCGAGAGTGATAGCTTCATCTTTGAGAACATCAACTCCTTGAAGAGTCGATTTTATCGGATCGATCCACTCCTTCGCGAAGTCGGCAACATCGAGATGTTGAAGCTGTCTGTTCAGCACAAGTGTCACCTGATGTGCAGTCTCGCCGTCGCTCGGTCCTCGAAAATGATAAACGGTTTGATCTTCCCAGCCACGGGGAATGTCCAGCTTGAAAATAGTCTCACTCATAGTTACTTCTCTAATGACCTGATGAAGCGTTCCGCCTCTTTAACTTGTCCTTCACTATATATCAGAAACTCATCTGTTTCGAACGAGAAGGGTCTGTCATACCATACAGCGATAAGATTGATTGCTGCGTCGCATACACGGGCGAACTCCGGGTCCGCTTCGGGATGGCCGATGTCATACGCATCTGAAGTATCGGCGAGGGCTGGGAGGAGACGTGAAGCGAGTCGCTTATCACTTATGTATTCCAGAGCAAGAATGACATCATAGCGACCCTCAAGAGGGGGAGTATCGATCTGAGACGCAAATTCATTCTTGAATTCCTCGTCGCCAAGCCTGGCCATGGCCAGTTTGATCTGTTTTCCCACGTTTGCATCGTCTTCCTGATCAAGTTGTTTCCGGAGAGGCTTCATCGCACTCGCATCATCGATTCTACCGATCAATCGAGCTACGCCGCCCCTCACCACCGCATCTGTGTTGCTTAGGTTTGCTATCAAACCCTGCAGGATAGCACTGCTGATGCGAGAGCGGATGGACTGCAGAGCCGACGCGCGGACTTGAGCATCTTTGTCCCACAGGGCTTCGACCAGAACAGTCGGGACACTCTCATCGTCGGTGAGCACCACGCAACTGAGAGCAAGCTCTCTGGTCTCGGGGTTCTCATTCTTAAGCAGCTCCAATAAGACCGGCATTGCAGGTGAACCGATCTCCTCGGCCTGGAGGAGTGCGTCATCGCTATCTTCCAGAACGGCTTTTCTAAGGCTATCGAGTTCCACTTTGTGTTCCCCTCTGCTTCTTTGCTGATCTCGGCCACCACATGCGATGTGGACGGCAACTACCAACGTCAGCACCAAGAGATACCAAGTGCTGACTCTCACGAATTTCATCCTGTTCCTGCTGTGCCTATCAATCAAGGATTCCTGTAAAAACTGGCTGACGACGCATGCCTCCGCGCATTATGACATTCATTGTCAGTTCGATCCGCTGGATTGTCTCTAATACTGATATCTGCGCCCTTATTCCGATTACCGTACCCGACGTTATGGCACCATCGATCACCCGCTCGCGACTGAAAAGGCCAGAGACCGTACATAAGTCTCTTGAGTGACCAGAAATCGGTCTTCTTGTGTGCAGAGTCGGGATCATCCTCTGAATGCGCAAGCGACGGATTTCTGAATCCATTTGCGAGCGCCATAGCATGGCCAAGTTCATGGGCGAGTGTCCTACCGATTTCGACCGCAGTCGAATTGAAGGCTCCACCCGTGCTGGCAAGGGCAATCCCCACGAGAGGCCAATTTCGATATCGCTTTGTCGAGTAGGTGATTCCGAATGCACCCTCTATATTTCGCACTACATACAGATTCAGTTTATTATCCTCAGTGGCGTGTCCCTCGGAGTCATTCGTCGTCATGATCGTGCGATATTCGGCATTTACCGATCCCCACGTTATGATGCCGGATCGCGACAGTGTCACAGCTTTTTCACGCCAGGCTGCAGTTCTGAATCTGACTCCGATTGGCCAGAGAATTTCGTTCGCAACGGCGATAGCATCATTGATCAGTGCCTGATTCCCGACTGGCGCCATTGCGCCGGTGTAATGAACACCACCCGTATCGTGGTCGGAGCCGTTTATTGTCAACCAATAGGGGCGAATAGTCTTGACTATCAGGGGAAGCACAACCACCTGAAGCGAAGCAATTTCTATTCGCTCCCGACCGCGCTTGAATTTGATCTTGACCGATGTGCTTCTCGGAACCGCTCCGCTGGGAGTCTTGGTCCGAAGCTGAAGTATGATTTCCCTGCCTGTCGGCAAAGGGTCGGGTGACACTACTTCCACGAGGGCAGTGTCCTCACTTTCCGCCATCAGTGACGTATTGCTTGCGAGGCACTCTCTGGTCAGCTTGAGACGAAACGGCGTCTCGCGTGCCATCGTCACAACTGGCCCCTCCAAGTCAATATTGGCACATTTAGTTTCTATGAATCCTCTGACATCCGGTTCGGGAGCTCTGCCCCAGGGGCGTCCGGATGTAACCGTTGCATCAGTGTTCGACGGTGCCCTTTCGAATCGAACCAGCGAACGACGAATAATGAAGACGTCATCAGTCGTATTGTCATCATCGGTAACCGAGTTCAATCTGGTTCGTGTTGTATTCCTGGCAATGCCGTCTGTTCTCAATCCGGTATCAGCCTGAAATCTCAGAATGGCTTCTTCCGATGCCTTGCCGAAGGTGCCGTCGACTTTGCCCGTGTAGTAACCGAGAAGCTGCAGTCTGCGTTGTATACCGGCCTGCATGGTGCCGTGCCCCACGCCTGAGTTTGCATTGCAATCGCCGAGAGTATCCCAGGCTGCCAGACAGATATCTTCGCCTGGGGCAGGTTCATTGATCTCACCATGTAGCTGCTTGACGACATAAGTTGTGCCGAGGACCGTCAATCGAGCGGTTCCGCCTTGGGCGATGCGCAGACCATAGTAGCCGTTGCCTTGCGGCCTGACCGGCGTATCCGAACCTTCAAGTGTGGCATCGCCACCATTGATAATGCTGTCGGCGTCGACGCCGGGTACTTTCTGAAAGCTTAGCAGCACATCAGCGGTCGTTGCCTCAACTTCCTGGTGACACATGAATCAGTTACCTCGGGAGTCTTCTCGCTCCTGACAAGTTGGGGAATTCGACTCGACTCTGTTCGGGCGGGATGTTCGCTTCAATTGCCTCGCCGTTACTGTCAAGAGTCCCTCTGCGGACCTCGCCGTTTGCGAAACGCACCACATAGGCCTCGGATGCGATCGGATTTCCATTTTCGTCTTTCAGCACTATCTTGAGGCTGTCGCTGATCTGGAGCATGCCTGAACGGGCCCGGCAGCTTCCGACATCAACGATGAAGTAGAATCGCGGAAAGGCGTAGCTCTGCGTGCGAGATCTGCCGAGAGTCGGATCACCCGTCCTACCTCTGTAACGAAATGTCCACTCGGCCTCGACGTTGTCGCCGCTCGATTCAGCTTCGACCGCATCCACAAGCTCATCCGCAGCAGATGCATTCTTCTTGAATATCTGGAACACGGCCGCTGTACCCGATTCGAAGCCCGATATCCCAGCCTGCAGGGTGACCGCCTCACCGACTCTGGCCGTAGTGGCTGACCATGTGGCGCTGGTTACGGCTCTGACCGAGACTTCATAGCTGCCTTCCTGCACGCCGCTCTGTCTGATTCTGCCTGCAAGTGCGCCTTCGGTTGTCTCGCCATCGGGGGATGTCACAGAATATCTGGCTCCCGTGATTGGTCGCCCTCCACCATCAACGAAATTAACATCGAGATAATGCTGCTCTTCTACCTCCGCCTCGTCGGAGGTGCCCTCGCTCTGCCCGCCGCCTGCCTGGCCGCCTCCACCGCCGCCGCCCCCGCCGCCATTGCCGATCAAAACATTTGGGCTGCCGATTATTATCTTCGCCTTGTTTGTCGGAGGTTTCTGAAATGCTGTGCCTGGAGGTGTAGGGATATGTGGGGGAGTATTCGATGCCTGGCTGTCGACAGTTGCCGCTGGCAAGCCCTCGATTTTGACCGACGAGCTCAGTCCGCTGTCGAGCATTCCCATGAATGGATGTGGCAGGGGAGTAGGTACTGGACCGCCGGGGGTCGGTACCATGACGATATGAACGTCGACACCGACGACTTGATCATTCTGCTTGGCAGCAGGCATATTGTTGATCAGAACTGTCACCGCTGTACCGATTACCGTACCGACCGGCATGTCAGTCGGATCGTTGCAGGTCATCGCCGTGTCGCCCATTCTTGCGGCAGGTTTTCCCATGGTTCCCCGGAGTTGTCTCTCGTTCAATCAACGGCAGAAAAGTTAAGAATGTTTGCGGCAGGAGTCAACAAATAGTTGTCAGGGGTGTTTCACCATTTGTGCTCAGATTCGACTTGACAGTGCCGACAGCGTAAGTATAATAGCTGGGCAAATAGTTTGGGCCGGCGTAACTCAGATGGTAGAGTAGCTGATTTGTAATCAGCCTGTCGGGGGTTCAAGTCCCTTCGCCGGCTCTTTTGACTGCCTGTGACTTCCCTGCATCAGATCAGACAGCAACTGGATTCTTAGTCCATCGCTTTTGGATGTTCTTCGGCGCGAGAGGACTTACTCCGACCACAAGATGGTCTATGCGAAAGAGTCCGCGCCATCACTTGGGTTGAACCATTCTTAAGTTATTGACAATATTGAGATTTGTGGTAAATTATCGCAAGTGGGATAATATACTCGACTAAAGTAGATCGCAATAATCCTGTATATGAGAGGAGCTTCAAATATGGTCTCCAGCAACTTCGCACCAGCAACCCCGCCAAAGAGACGTGAACTCCAAAATCTCAGCATCATCTCTTGTATCCTATTTTGCATTCTTACAGTCACAATAACTCCGGTGGCCAACGCCGAACGCGCGGCACCATCTGAAATGCAGCAAGTCTGCCAAAACTGGATTACGGAAATAACGTATTCCCATGGCTCGTGGGCAGGGGGGACAGCTCCATCGATTAGCTCCGTCGATGACATTCTGATGAATGACACGCTGCTTGCGCATGTGTACGCCATAGAGCCGTCAGGCTATGTCATAGTGCCTGTTCTCAAAGAGTTGCCACCTGTAAAAGCCTACTCTACAGTGTCGAGCTTCAATCCGAAAGACGCCGATGGATTCGCTGCGATGATTCGCGAGGTGCTGGAGCATCATGCGCGGCTATTCGTGAATACCTACGGCAGCCTTGATGTGTCGCAATCCGGAATGGACACGGAATTATTCGGTGAAGCAAATGGGGCGGAGTGGACGCGTCTGAACGTGGATACCGATATATTCGCATCGAGCCTGGAGAGCTCCAGCCGAGCTCCGATGGAAACCCTTGGTCCGTTGGTGACCACGAGTTGGCATCAGGGGAGCCCATACAACTTGTTCTGTCCCGATGGTGACGGTGGCAGATGCATAGTAGGCTGTGTGGCGACAGCATCAGCGCAGATTCTCGCTTACTGGCAGTGGCCCTCATCTGGTTCCGGAAGCTCGAGCTACTACTGGAGCGGCGACAATTCTTGCGGCGGCAGCACACCCGGTCACACTCTGGGGGTCGACTACTCTGATCTCTATGACTGGAACAATGTTGTTGATGTCTGCGGTAGTAGCTGCACGCAGGCGCAGAAAGAGGCCGTCGCTGAGATTTGCTATGAAGTCGGCGTTGCATTCGAGATGGATTATGGCAAATGCGCCTCAGGAGCTTACACTGCCGATGCTCAGATGGTTTTTCCGACATACTTCAGATTTGACTCAGGTGTTTCCCGTCAGAATCGCTCTTCCCATACACCCAGTTCCTGGTTTGCGCTGATTGGCGAAGAGATTTCCGCGGGAAGGCCGATACAATACAGAATCAACACTCATTCGATCGTCTGCGACGGCTGGCAAACGGTCGGCGAAACGAAGCAGTACCACATGAATTATGGATGGGCCGATAGCCATACAGCATGGTACTCGATCGACAACCTCTACTGCAATTGGAGCGGGTGCGATCCGATGGTCGAATACGCTATTATCGGCATTCAGCCGGAGCCCGACTCAGACAGCGACGGCTTGCTCAATTCCGATGACAATTGCCCGACTGAATATAACCCTGATCAGACGGATACTGACGGCGACGGACTCGGCGATGTCTGCGATAACTGCATGAACGACCCGAATCCTTCACAGGGAGATGTGGATGGCGACGGCATGGGCAACGTCTGCGATCCCGATGCCGACGATGACGGCATTCTCAACGAGGCCGACAACTGCGATCTCGTAATCAATCCGGCTCAGCAGGATGGCGACGGCGACGATGTCGGCGACGCATGCGATAATTGCCTTGAAGTTCAAAACCCATATCAGTACGACGAGAATTTCGACGGTGTCGGTGACGCCTGCGATGGCGAGATGCATATTCAGAGTTACATCCTGCCGGACGGCTATCTGGGTCAGCCTTATTCATATCAATTCTGGGCGGTTGGTGGAGTGGAACCTTATACGTGGACCAAGGTTTCCGGCCAGCCTCCTTATGGTACCATATTCCAGGCTGGTGAAATCGGCACGATCACCGGCACTCCATCGTGGCCGGGGGAGAGCTACTTACAGGTGGCGATGCAGGATTCTGATACTCCGCCAAACTACGATACCGTAGCGATCAGTATATCTATTTACGAACTGCAGTTTCTCTGTGGCGACGCCGACAATAACTTAGCTGTCGACATTGACGATGTCGTCCATCTCGTGTCATATGTCTTCTCAGGAGGTTCGTCTCCCGATCCTGTTGAGATTGCGGATGTCGACTGTAGCGATGGTGTCGACATTGACGACATAGTGTATCTTGTAGAGTACATATTCTCTGGCGGCGCGGAGCCTTGCGCAGGCTGTCCATAGTCTCCCTGCCCTGCGAAGGCCTGCAAATGTGACTATTGATCGGGCGGCTCATTTCAATGAGACCGGAGGAATACAACATGATCAAGTCGAGAGTTGTGACTCTGTTTTTCCTGACTCAGTTTATTGAAATCATTCTTCTGTCGAGTGGGCTCTATGCTCAGCAGAGCACGTCCGGACCCGAACCATTGCCGGGAACCGACCCGGGACTGCGACCTCCGACGCGATCGCAAGTTGTTATAACAGGTGTACCAGCCTATATATGGCATCATGGCTGCGGACCTACGGCTGTCGGAATGGTAGTCGGTTTCTGGGATGGCAATGGTTTCTCTGATCTTGTAGAGGGGGACGCGAGCACGATGACGTCGGATGTGCGGGCAATGATTGCCGACGACAGCGATTATCCCGGTTGTGGTCAAAGTTGGTACGATCACTATCAGGATTACTCATGTCCGATAGATAATGGATCGAACATCGTTCCGGATCGATCCGAATCTGGTGGTGCACATGTGGACAATTGTGTGGCTGACTTCATGCACACGTCAATGAGTAGCTACTGGAACGCATATGGATGGAGCTGGTTTGGCGATGATAATCTCGGTTTCGTTGAATATGTCGACCTGGTGCTGCCGGAGGCAAACCCTTATGCGCAATCGGACATGTATGAAGATTTAACCTTCGATGATTACAAAGAGGAAATCGATAGCAGGCGACCTGTTGTTCTGCTGGTCGACACTGACGGGGACGGCGGAACCGATCACTTCGTGACTGGAATCGGATATGACGAAGGCACCTTGAACTACTATGGCATATACGACACATGGGATTATCAGGTCCACTGGTATCGATGGCGACCACTTGCACCCGGCAACTCCTGGGGGATTTTCGGACTGACGACCTTTGGACTCGATGTCATTTGTGTCGACAGTGATAGCGATGGTTTCGGCGATCCGGGCTATCCTGATAACACGTGCCCGGAAGACAATTGTCCTTCTGATTTTAATTTTGATCAGGCAGATACAGATAGCGACGGGCTGGGTGATGTATGCGACCCAGACATTGATGATGACTCAGTCCCCAACGAAGAGGACAACTGTCCCTACACTGTGAATCCGTCTCAGCTCGACGATGACGGTGATGCAATCGGCAACATCTGTGACAATTGTCCCGACACGTATAATCCGGAGCAATATGACGAGAATTCCGACGGAACGGGCGACGCATGCGATGGGGATCTTCACATTCAAAGCTACGAACTTCCGGACTGCACAGTCAATGAGCCTTATTTCTACCAGTTTTGGGCGGTAGGAGGAGTGGAGCCTTACTACTGGCAAAAAATAGGTGGCCAGCCGCCATATGGTTGTGTGTTCACCGGTGGTCAGGTAGGTACTATCACTGGCACGCCGACATGGGTTGGTGACTACTACCTGATCATTGCGCTGGCTGACTCAGATTCGCCCCCGAACTCTGATACGATCGCGGTGTCAGTCTCGGTTATCGAACCTCCTAGGCCGTGCGGCGATGTTACCGGCGAAGGTGGCGTCGATATAGATGACGTTGTTTATCTTATCGCCTATATTTTCCTGGGTGGTTCAGCCCCCGATCCGCTGGAAATAGGAGATGTAGATTGCAGCGGGCAGATTGACATTGATGATGTTGTTTATATGATAGCTTACATATTTACTGGTGGACCGGCGCCGTGCGCCGACTGCGAATGAGGGACGAAGTTAAGCAGATTATCATCATCTCGGATGGTACCGGTAAAACGGCCAAGAGGCTGATGGACGCAGTCCTCTCCCAGTACTCCGGTCACGAAGGGGAATTCCGGCTTGGAAAGATATACAGCTCGGCCAGAACAAGAGAGCAGCTCGACAATATCCTCGATGAGATTCCTGATGGGTGCCTTGTCATTTTCTCGATTATCTCCTCCGATGTCTGGACTTACCTGCATGACCGCCTTCACGATGAACAGATATTGCACATTAATATTCTCGAACCTATGCTCAGCACAATGGAGAAGTTTCTCGGCCTCCATCCCGAGTACAAACCGGGACTGCTTCATATCATAGATGACAGCTACTACAACAAGATTGATGCAATCGGGTATACTGTCGAACACGATGACGGTCTTGGGCACCAGCTCGGTGAAGCCGATCTGGTTATCATCGGACCATCGAGAACCTGCAAAACACCTATTAGCATGTACCTGGCATGCAATGAGGGACTGAAGGTCGCCAACATTCCGATTTTCCCCAACGATCAAATGAAGAGCAGGTTGCTCAAGAGGCTCGAAGAGATAGAGAGTTGCAGGATTTTCGGCGTTACCATGAATCCTGATGTTCTCGTATTTGTGAGAGAAGACAGGGCGGAGTTTTTTGGCGGCAGCGAGGCAGGCAAGGCGGCGCTTGATGTCTACCGGGACACATCGTATGTGCGGCAGGAGATCACATATCTGAGGAATCTCTGCAGCAGTCAAGGTTGGCAGGTCGTCGATGTAACGCGAAGAGCGATAGAGGAAATCTCCAACGAAATCATGCACAGGTTGAAGGCTGATTGCGGGTCGTCCCGTCGCTGAAATGAGGATGAGGACAACGGTCCCCACCTGCACATTCTCATTGACTGCAACTCTGGAGTCGCTATATTAAGAATGGTACTGCATCCCGTCATTACTTCATTGGCGGAGCACATCGATATAGCAGCATTTTCGAATAATCGGAGGTAAGTGCATCAAGAGTACGATACCTTCCACCGGCTCACATCAAAAGGCTCTCATACATACATTTCCGGCCGACACAAGCATTGTAACACAATCTGGAAGAGAGGCAGTCCATGAAACCAACCGATGCCAGAATTAGCTTCATCTCTGCAGCAGTGCTGACACTTATGTTGCTCTGCGCCGGTACAAGCGTGCTTCAATCGGGCGAACTGTCCGGAGCGAGATCCGCCTCGGCCGATCCGATCTGGATCTACGACTCTGATCTCACTGTAACTCACGTCGAAACCGCCGATCTTAACGCTGACAATATCAAAGATGTTATCGCCAGTGAGTACAGTTCCGATTACTACGGAACGCCCTCACGGGTGCTCGCCATTGATGGCGCTACCGGCGATACGATTTGGTCGTATTTGATTCAGGATGGTATCCGATCGATGACAATCGGTGATCTCAATAATGACGGCGTCGCGGATGTTGTGTTGGGCGCCTCCTACAACGCGACCGGTACACCCGATGGACAGATTCATGCGCTCGATGGCAAGGATGGTGCAGTGATCTTCACCTGTCCTATCGGCGCAACAATCGAAGATGTTGTGATCGGCAATTTTACCGGCGATGAGAATATGGATGTGGTCGCCGCCAGCTTTGATGATTATGTCTACGCTGTCGATGGAGAAAGCGGCGCCCTGCTCTGGAGCAACGAAATTGGCAGCATGTTTGTCAATGCGGTCGCCGCCGCAGATGTCAACAACGATAACATCGATGATGTAGCTTATGCTCATGAGTACTTAGCGGGATACGACAATTATTACGGCATGCTTGATGGCACCGACGGTTCTGATATCTGGGCCGATACAGTGCCGTATGTCGTTGTAGATGTATTGCTCGCGGATGTCGACGGAGATTCGGACATCGAATTGATCGTAGGAGGAATCTACAGCGACGATCATGCTGAGCTGTTTGTGCGTGATGCTGCGAAAGGCGATCTCGAATGGTCATACAATCTCGGCAGTGTCGAGCATGTGAATGGAAATATTCTAATCGAAACTCATGATGTTGATCAGGACACTGACCTCGATATAGTCGTTGGTCTGTATCTTGGGCCGAGTCCCATGCTGGCATTCGACGGCTCCGGACCGACTGCCATGTGGGTAGCTGATCCTATTGGAGTGAACACTCGCGATATGACTTTTGGCGATTTCACGGGTGACTACAATCTCGAAATCGCCGTCGCAGGTGGCGACAGGGTGGTGGTGCTGAAGGCTGATGGTGGTGAGGAGCTTTACTATTATGCTGTCGGAGGATCGATGTACAGTGTCGCAACAGGCGATTTCGATGACGACGGCGTGACGGACATCGCAGCCGGGGGCGGTGCTGATTTCACCGGCACTCCGCCCAACCCTCTGAAATCAGTCTGGGCACTCAAGACAGTCGTCTCCACGGTTAAATGGGAATTCGATTTCGGCAGCTACGGAAATGCGATAGCGATGGGTGATCTAAATGGCGACGGTTGCGACGATGTCGTAGGTGTCTGCTCGAGCACCCGGGAGGCATGGGCTATCGACGGCGACAAAGGGACCGAACTTTGGCATTGGCAGGCGTCTGATAACTTGTTCTGCGTCACAATTGATGACTTTGACGGCAATGGTCTCGGTGATGTCGCTGTCGGCGGCTACGACAATATTGTCACAGCACTCAACGGAGAGACAGGGTTGGTGCTGTGGCAGTTTGTGGACGCGACCGATGATTACTACCGCAAATGCCTGAAATCCGCAGACTTGAATGGCGACGGCAACTTCGATGTGATCGCCGGTAATGAAGATAACTTCATCTATGCGATAAATGGCGAAAGCGGAGGATCGCTCTGGTCCTACGATTGCGGATCGGATGCCACGGACGTGATAGTTATGCAAATGAATGGCACAGGACCGCTGGATGTGATCGCAACAGTGGGCAGTGGGAAAGTAGTCGTTGTCGACGGTTCCGATGGCTCGGAGCTTTGGACGTTTGATGGTCCCGCCGGATTAGAGCACCTTGCCGATCACAACATGCTCGATTTTCCAGCGGAATCATTCTTCGATGTCTTCTGTGCTGTGACACCATCTGGCACAAAAGGCGTCATAAAGGTGAACTCAGAGAGTCACGATCAGGATTGGTTTACGCCTCTCGCTATCGGCTCCAACACGCACGGTATGTGGTGCGATGATGTCAATGACGACGGAGTTGCAGACGTGGCAGTAAACGGTGGGACAACAGCGAGCTACGTGACACTTCTCGATGGAGTCACCGGAGAGATTCTCTGGGACTTCCCGACGGGAGGAGAAGTCAATACGGTCGTAATCTACGATGTTAATCTCGACGGACTAAATGAAGTAATCGCCGGATCCGACGATCAGAATGTCTACGCACTGAACGGTCAAACAGGCGAGCTCATCTGGAATTATAGCACGGCAGATGACGTGATTCATGTCCTGGTCGGCGATGTCGACTGTGACGGCAGACCGAATATTGCATGTGTGACGTTCGGCAGTGATGGGGTCATCTATGCCTTCGAATCGCTTGCCCCCATCGGTCCGTCATATGTCTGCGGCGATGCTGACGGCAGCGAAGCGGTAGATATCGACGACGTCGTATTTCTGATAACATATATATTCGCAAGCGGACCAGCGCCCGATCCACTCGATTCTGGAGAAGTCGACTGCACTGGAGCTATTGATATCGATGATGTAGTTTACTTGATAGCGTACATATTTGCGAGCGGCCCCGCGCCGTGCGCGAATTGCCTGTAGTAGGGTGTTTTACGAGGGGGAATATGGTGGCCTGCTCTCGCAGCGGGCCACCTTCTGTTTCAATAAGCAGGGTTAAAAACAGCTTGCATCGACCGAAAAAGCGTATATATTGTCGCCTCGACATGGAGGGGTTCCCGAGTGGCCAAAGGGAACAGACTGTAAATCTGTCGTCAACGACTTCGGAGGTTCGAATCCTCCCCCCTCCATATGATCCAGACGGTAATGACTGTCTGGCTTTTTTGTCTCGGCGTGAATTCTCCAATCGTCCGGCACCGGGAGTTGCTTTCTTACTGCATATTTCCTTGACAACACCTCAAGAATGCAATGATTTCAAATAAGGTTGCATGCACAGTACAAATCGAGTGAAAAGAGAATACGATTGGTTCGGCAAAAGTCACTCAGCCTGAGTTAAAGCGTGCCTGAAGCTACCGTATTCTCGCGGCATTCCAGTGCTGTTCAGGTTTGAAGATCACTGTTCGCTCTGAGAACAGGTATTTGTTGCTGTTGCTGATCTCTTGATTTAGTGCGACAGCACCTATCCTTCCAAACGGCAACCCCTTGTCAATTGATGCATTTCATCCCCGCAAACAGCACGCGATTTGCTCTATGATTAGGTACAACCTGAGAGGCTGAAACACAGCCTGAAAGGAGATCATAACATGAATAGGCATACGCTGATTTTTGCAGGAGTCCTCCTGCTGATATTAGGCGCGAGCTGTGGTCATGAACAGCTTCCAACGAACTCAACCGATGCTTTCTCACAGGGGGCGGGGATAGGATCGGACGACTCTTCACAAAGCCTTGAGATCATTTCGGCCAAACTCAACTTCTTTGTTGTCGTGCCTAATGGCCAACCAGTCTACCTCCATCGAATCGAGGAAGCCTGGGATCCTGCAACAGTGAGCTGGAATACGTTTGCAGGGGCATACAGTTTGGATGTCGAAGGTTCGGTAACGGTTGCGGCAGGGGGATGGCACTCTGCGGATATTACCGGTCTTGTGCAAGGCTGGACAATGGATTCTGTCTCGAATCACGGCGTTCTGCTTGAGCAGTCTGCTCCGGCTGGAGCTCCGGTTGCCATGCACAGCAGCGAAAAAGTCGGCTTCTCTCCGTTTATCGAGATATGCTATGCGACCATGGGCAGCATGATCTGTGATACTGTCATGCCGTCAGGCGATGCCTTCATTGATCAGGCGCTGCCCGACGCGTCAACAGGCAGCAACCAGATACTCCTTCTCGGAAAGATGATGATGCCAAATGCGGAGAAGCAGGCACTTCTCCAGTTCAATATGCCGGACATGGTCTACGACGTCGAATACTCATCCATCAACGGCGTTGTGTGGGAGGATGACGATCAGGACGGCATTCTTGACCCGGGCGAAACTGGAATCTCAGGGATTCGCGTCAACCTATATGATTGTCAGGACGTTCTTCTTGACAGCACTCTGTCCAACCAGTCTGGATCATACAAATACGATAGCCTGCTGGCAGGCGGTTTTGTTGTGGAATTCATGGCGCCGTCTGGCTACTTCTTCAGCCCGCAGGATCAGGGGCCGAGTGATGTTATAGACAGTGACGTTGATCCGTCAACGGGGCGCACGGAATGCTTCGCGCTTGGCGAAGGGGAAGATGCACTGAATTGGTCTGCCGGATTATACGCTCCGGTGTTGATTGACTCCGGGTGTACGCGACCATTGGCTTATTGGAAGAGACTCGTCGGTGGTCTACAGGTTAGCAACATCTCGTCGCTTCTCCCGATATGGCTTGGGGCCAACATCGGTTCCAGCAGCATATGTGTTGAGGATGCTCGGGATGTCTTTGATGTGCTTAGGATGAGAACTTATGGTTCGCCCTGGAATGGCATCACGAGACTGTACGCGCAATTGCTTGTAACAAAGCTGAACATTGCCTCAGGTGCATTACCTGACGAGGTTGAAACCGAGATGAAGAACGCTGATGCGTTCCTCGCACTGAACTCCTGGTCCGATTGGAGAGGTCTCGACAGGCAGAAAAAGTACATGGTCATAAAGTGGATATGGAAATTCCAGAGATACAACAACGGTGTCATTGGACCTGGCCGCTGCGGTCAGGTAGGGAATTCACTTGAGGATGAAGCCAGCCGCTGAGCTGGAAGTGACCGGAGAACTACTTACGGCAGGTTCCGATGTCGGTGATACCGATATCGAGCCTGCACTTTGAGTGATTACAGGAGCTTTGCTCCAGTGAGATGACCCCATACTGTGTTCTGATCCCAGATCCCTGCTGATAATTTTCTACTGAGTTCCCCAAGAAAATTCTGGAACCGTGGAATATCTTCAATGTAGAAATATATTCGAAGACTATGAACACATGCGCATGAAGGCAAGATCAAAAAAACTCTTGATTTTCTAACAGCGATTTCATAAAGTAGCAATTCAAAGATATCAGATTTTGTAAGATATATGATTGAGATAAAGAATCTATCCAAATACTACGGCGACTTTCCCGCTGTCGATGATATCTCATTCGAGGTACCCAAAGGACAGATACTCGGATTCCTGGGTCCGAACGGCGCGGGCAAGACGACGACAGTCCGTGTGGTGACGGGATTTCTTCCTCCGACCTACGGAACTGTGCTCGTTGATGGTTACGATATCTCATCCGATTCAATAGAAGTCCGCAAACGCATCGGATATCTGCCGGAGAATACGCCGCTTTATACCGAAATGAATGTCATCGACTACCTTAAGTTCATCGTTGATATGCGCAAAGATGGCATCTCCCGACCGGGCAAGCGGATAAAGCAGGTCGTAGAGCAGTGTGGACTTGGTGATGTCACGTACAAGGATATCGGTGAACTCTCCAAAGGCTTCCGCCAGAGAGTCGGCATTGCGCAGGCGATGGTACACGATCCGCCGATTCTCATCCTCGATGAGCCGACGGCAGGGCTCGATCCGAATCAGATTGTCGAGATTCGCAGACTTATCAAAGATCTCGGTCGAGAAAAGACGGTTATACTCTGTTCGCATATACTTCCCGAAGTGGAGGCGACGTGCGCTCGTGTTGTAATCATTCATAATGGCAAGATTGCGGCTGATGGCAGTCCTAAGGAGCTGCAGGCGTCATCGGAAGGGAAGGGGACTGTTTACATACAGATCAAGGGCGCCGGTCCGGAACTAACACAGAAGCTGGAGAGTGTCCCCGGCGTAGAGCGAGTGACGGATGCCCGGAACATTGGAGAGAACATCTCTGATTTCACTTTGGAAGTCTTCAAAGGCGCTGATCCGCGCGAAGATCTGTTTAGGCTTTGCGTGCACAACAATCTCGTGTTGCTGGAGATGAACCGGCGCGAGATTTCACTGGAAGATGTGTTCCATGCTCTGACAAAAGCGGAGGGCATGTAGATGTCGAATATCTGGGTGCTTACACGTCGCGAACTGAAAGCATATTTCAGTTCACCGATTGCATATATCATAATGACTCTCTTTCTGCTGTTCTCTGCGTGGTTTTTCGCGTCATCACTTTTTCTTGCAAACACTGCAGATCTGAGAAGTCTTTTCTCCGGCGCGAGGATGCTGTTGCTCTTTTTCGTACCGGCATTAGCGATGCGGATGCTTGCGGAGGAGAAACGCTCAGGAACGATTGAGATTCTCTCGACCATGCCACTGAAAGACTGGCAGCTTGTGCTCGGCAAGTTCATTCCGTCATTCCTGCTGATATCGATCACGCTGCTTCTGACACTTGTTCACTATATCACGCTGGTCATTCTCGGGAATCCCGATTTTGGCGCGTCATTCGGCGGGTACGTGGGGATGTTCTTCATGTCGGGAGTCTATCTGTCGATTGGCCTATTCACGTCGAGCTTAACGAAGAATCAGATCGTGGCATTCATCACAGCATTCGTGATTATATTTGTTCTCTTTCTGCTCGATAAGATCGTAATCTTCATGCCGAGCTATGTCGCGACCATCTTCGAGTTCCTTTCGACCGACTATCACTACGAGAATATAGCACGAGGCGTTATTGATAGCCGCGATGTGATCTACTACGTGTCGTTGATTTTCTTTTTCCTGTTCCTGACGGTCAAGTCGCTTGAAACGAGGAAGTGGAAGTAGTATGGCTACGGGAGTTAAGAAAGGCGCGACCGCGAGCACGACGATAATCATCGTTGTTGGGTGCCTGGTTTTCGCGAATCTGATTTCAGTCAATCTGTTCACGCGCGCGGATCTGACGGACAGCGGAATATACTCACTGTCAGAAGCCTCGAAAGAGCTGGTCCACAATCTTACGGACCGTGTTGTCATTAAATGCTACTTCACCGAGGATCTGCCGCCGCCCTATAACCAGAACGCTCGTTACCTCAAGGATCAGCTTGCGGAATATCGCGCATATTCCGGCGGCAAGCTTCAGGTCGAGTTTGTCGATCCCGCTCAGACTGACAGGGAGCAGGAAGCTCAGCAATATCGTATACCTCCGGTTCAGGTGAACGCCTACGAGAGCGACCGTCTTGAGATCAAGAAGGTCTATATGGGAATGGTCTTCCTGTATGAAGACCGGACAGAGGTGTTGCCGGTGCTTCAATCGACTGCCGGGCTCGAATACGAGATTTCTCGCACTATCCGCAAAATTACATCGGCTTCGATGCCTCGGATCGCATTTGTCACAGGTCATGGGGAGTCAGACTTGCAGCAGACTCTCAAGAATATTAATCAGGTTTTGTCCCGAGAGTATATCATCACTCCGCTTGACCTGGCGAATCAAACTGAAATACAGAGCAATATCGACGCCGTTCTGATTGTGTCGCCTAAGGCGGCATTCAGCGAGTGGGAGCTGTTTCTTCTCGACCAATACCTGATGAAGGGGGGCAAGGTCGGATTCTTCATCGATAAATTCAATTGCGATATACAGAACAATAGCTCGACTCCTATTTCAACCGGACTGGGTGACCTGCTCAGAAAGTATGGCGTAGGAATCAACGATGACCTGGTCTTGGATGCACTATGTGCGAGGATAGGGGTGCAGCAGCAGACTGGGTTCTTCCGCATCCAGAACCAGGTGGAGTTTAGATATTTCCCGCGCGTCACCGATTTTCAAGAGGAGAATGTGATCGTAAAGGGCTTCGACGGCCTCACGTTCACATTCATCAGTTCGCTTGACACTGCCGTCGCCGTTCCACAGGGTGTTCAGAGAGAGATTCTTGCCTGGTCATCCGAGCTGTCTGCAGCAGAAAAGGATCCATTCAATTTCGATCCGTTCAGAGAGTTTGGACGCGCCGATCTTGACCGTCAGCACATTCCGCTTGTCGCGGCTATGACGGGGCAATTCCCGAGCTATTTCTCTGGTATGGGGATACCGATGTATACCGGGACCGATACAACGTTTAATCCTGCGACAGTCGTGAAAGTTGACTCATCGATGACCACAAGAATGATCGTCGTTGGTGATGGCGATTTTGCTGAGGATCGAAATATGAGTTCGCAGAGCAATCTGGTCTTCTTCATGAACGTCGTCGACTGGCTATCTCAGGACGAAGGCCTCATTTCGATTCGATCCAAGCAGGTCGCGAGCCGTCCGCTCGATGAGATTTCCAGCGGTTGGAAACGCGTTATCAAGTATTCCAATATCCTGGCCATGCCAATTCTGGTGATCATGTTTGGCGTGATTCGGTGGCGGATTCGCAAATCGAACAAGAAGAGGCGACTCTGATGAAGAAGCAGTATCTCTCGATACTTATTCTTATCGTTTTGGTTGCGGCGTACTTCGCGGTGCAGCACCGGGAAACATCAATCATTGGTCCAAAAGGCTCTTCAGAGTTTCTCGACATCGATACTGCGACAGTAAACAAGATTTCCATGCGAAGACTCGGAGCCGCGGTGACTTTGACGCGGGCGGCGGGCATCTGGTATGTCGCACGGGATGAGAATGCGTATAAGGCGGATGCAAGTGCCATAAACCAGATTGTGACTGCGATTGCGGATGTTCAGGTAGGTAATGTGATCTCCGACAATCCTGGCAATCAGATCAAATTCCAGGTTGATACACTGACTGGCTCGACGGTCGAGCTGTACTCCGGAGACAGGTTGGTTGCGGGGTTGGTCGTCGGGAAGATGTCGAGTGACTTTGGGCACACATATGTGCGAAGGATAGGGAGTGAAAACGTCTACCTTGCAACGGGGATGTTGACGCACCAATTCACCAGAGCACCGGACGACTGGCGAGATCATACGGTCATTGAGGTTCCTCAGGATGACGTCGTCTCGATAGAAATCAAGTCTGGAAAAGAGCATTATCAGGTAGTTCGAAGCGACTCAATATGGCAGTTATCGAGATTCCCATTCAGCGAAACAATTGATGGCGATCAGGACAGGATTGGTAGGCTATTGAGCACGGTCTGTCAGCTTGATGCGAGCGGCTTCGCAACCCCCTACGATACAACAGAGTATGATTTTGCCGATGTGCAGTCGATCTGGTCGATCACTTTAAGTGATGGTTCAGCTACGCTGCTCGAAGCCGCTGTTCCGATAGGGGATAGCAAACGGCATTTTATGAGAGTTTCGGGCGACGAAACGATATTTATATTGCCTGATAACGTTTGGAGTGAGATCGCGAAAAGTATCGATGATCTCCTTCCAGACGAAAAAAACAGTTGACAAGTTCGTCTCCATTTTGTATTGATGCTAAAGCCCTTCATACACAGCCCTCTTATCAGGCGGTCGGTGAATCATAGATTTCCGACCGCTATTGTTTTTGCCACGCTTAATATTGAGTATACACGAGTCACTGTTTCTACCCACTATAGTCACTCGTCCTATCGATCAGTCAATCTGCTCGATGGGTCGGCATGGAATCGCTACTTTCCATCATGAAGAAGATCATTTCGCTCTTAAAGAAAAACTACGCACAGGCATGTTGCACGTTGCAGCATGCATCGCCGCTTACGTTGCTGATATCTACCATACTATCAGCGCAGGCAACCGACAAATCGGTCAATGCGGTCACCCCTGACTTGTTCAGGAGATTCCCCGATGCAGAGTCTTTTGCCAAGGCGCGGCTGGCATCAATTGAAAAGATTATCAAGCCGCTGGGACTGTACAAAAACAAGGCAAAGTCTATACGCAACTGTTGCAGAATACTACTCGATGAATTCGGTGGTGAAGTCCCGC
Source organism: Candidatus Zixiibacteriota bacterium (assembly GCA_018820315.1). Lineage (NCBI taxonomy): Bacteria > Pseudomonadati > Candidatus Zixiibacteriota > Candidatus Zixiibacteriota bacterium. The sequence continues at coordinate 66,765 of JAHJOQ010000092.1, forward strand.
GCACGATGGCTGAGCTTGTACGCCTACCGGGTGTCGGGCGCAAGACTGCGAATGTTGTTCTCGGGAATGCGTTCGGAATCGAAGAAGGGATTTGCGTTGACACTCATGTCGGAAGGCTTTCTCGAAGGATCGGACTTTCCGAGTCGAAAGACCCTGCAGATGTAGAGCAAGACTTGATGAAGAAGGTGCCAAGACCAGACTGGACAATCATTTCACACTTGTTGATTGCGCATGGTCGCGCGGTTTGTGACGCGCGAAAACCTGACTGCGAGAACTGCTTCCTGAAGAAGCCATGCCCAAGGAAAGGCGTGGAGTAACAGCCTAATCCCCCCCAAACACAAACGCGGTGAATTTCTGAATTTGGGCGCCCGTTTTCCAGGCGTCGGTGGGAAGGCCCGCCTTGCGGCATGTCTGTGCGAGAAATGTCTCACGGTCCCATCCGTAGTCTGTTGCAACCTGCGGAAGGAGCAACCCGCGCCGTCCCATGTGCGAGATCATCAACCCGTCGCGTCCAACTGTAATATCGTTCACGTCCTCGACATCCACTAACGGAGTCAAGACCGATATCTCCAGATCGATCTTGTCGAGTTCTTGCTTTGACAAGGGATTGAAACGGGGGTCGCGCAATGCTGCGCTGACTGCACATTCCGATACGCACTCTTTTAGTGGCACAATTGCCTCGGTATACCCGATGCAACCCCGCAACTGCCCATTAATTGTGATAGTCACAAACGCCGCCCCCGGCTCGGCCAGTTTCCCGGAGAGATTGTCGAGCGCCGGTCTGTCGCCGTTGTTCACTGCAGCCTCTATTGACTGACGCGCAAGTTTCAACAGTGCGTGTTGCTCAGACTTGCTCAGATACTCTTCTGTCTCATTCTTTTCTGACTTCTGAGGCTTTGTTTCCACTTCGTCCTCCCTGTATATCACAGCCGAGACATAACCGACAACACTTGTGGGATCGCCTGAAGATGTTCCCGAATCGTCGTACTTGAGAATTCTCACACCGGTCAGTCCAAGCCTCTCACAGGCGATCAGCACTGCCGCAGTCGGCCCACCGCCGCACATCTTGGCGGCGTCGGTCTGTAATTTCGACGCCAGCGTTTCGCCCTTCATATTCTGTATCAACGAAATGCAGTAATTATCATATTGCTCAGCTGTTTCGCGTGGATAATAATGTGAGAGATCAGTCGAAACTACAAGCAGGATGTCATCGCGACCACGGAGCACATTTGATAGCGCATCGGCCAGCGCTTTGATCGTAGTCTCAGACTGATATCCCATCTCGATGGGCACGATCTTGAATCTACCGAGTACTCGCTGCAGGAACGGCACCTGAACCTCGATCGAATGCTCCTGGCGATGTTCTTCTGTGCCGGGATATATGGCGCTGCTCTCGTTGCAGAGTCTGTCTGCCAGTTCTGCGTCTATCTCGACGTCGCCGAGCGGCGTACGCCACTTTCCCTCATTATATACGGCGCATCCGTCGAAGCCAACCCTGTGGGATGGTCCAATGATTATGATTGTCGAGTAGTCGAGACCCTTTAATAATTTGTAGCCGTATGCGGCGGTCGGTCCGGAATATATGTAACCCGCATGAGGCGAAATCAACGCAGCGGGACGACCGACATCTGACGGCACGGTGGCGAGTGCGATCATCGAATCGACAGTACTTGCCAACACAGCAGGATTGCCCGGATAGAATACGCCGGCGAATTGGGGGATTCGAATGCTGCCGGCGAACAAACACCCGACGAAAATCAGCAGAATAGCTGCCGCAATTTCAGAAGACCATCCAAATTTCATTTGTTCGAGCTGTCCAAAGCGTATAATATAGAGTAAGAGTGTTATACCAATGTCTATGGAAATATCTGTAATCACATGTCAAAAAGCAAGGTAGTTCTGGTCAAGTCGAAATCGCTCAGTTCAGGAGGAGCTGGCGATCAACGTATCTTGGGGACAATGCTCTCCAAAGGGCTCTCCGTTTTGTATGACGGGATAGATTCTGTGGACGCATGGAGAAAGCTCAGCGATTCTACCGGCAGGGTTGGGATGAAGACGAATTGTGTATCCGGAAGGAACATGTCAACTTCAGTCGAATTGGCGACGGCTCTTGCGGAAAAGCTTGTCGCTGCAGGAAAGGCGGAGCGTGACATAATCATTTGGGATAGGCAGAACAGAGAACTCGAATCGGCCGGATACTCCCTGAATTATGCCAAGAATGGTGTCAGATGTTTTGGAACAGATACGCGCGATGTCGGGTATGCAAGCTCTTTTCACACGAATGGCAAGGTTGCCAGCATGGTGACAAACATCCTCGAAATTGAGTGTGATCATCTGATTAATGTTCCGATCCTCAAGGATCACTCTCTGGCGGGCGTATCGGGTGCGATGAAAAATCTTTACGGCGCAATTCACAATCCGAACAAGTATCATGACAACAATTGCGATCCGTATGTAGCCGAATTGAGTGCGCTGCCGATTATCAGGAGCAAATCGTCACTCATCGTGACCGATATGACGCGTGTGCAGTATCACGGTGGACCCGGATTCAGGGGCTCGTATGTTGTGAAGTATGGAGCGGTGATTATGTCGTTTGATGCTGTTGCAATTGATGCTATCGGAGGGACGATCCTCGACCGGCTTCGCATTGAGAACGACATGCATACTCTGGCGGAGTCCGGTCGGCCGGCAAAGTGGCTCATCACTGCGGAGATGCTCGGTCTCGGCAACTCCGATCCTGCAAATATCGAACTGATTGTGATTGAGGTCGATTGATTCCATGAGACGGAGATCATTCATCAAGAGAGTAGGCGCGACAGCGGGTCTGATGTGTGCCGGAGGCCATATCTGCGATGTGATCTGTGGTTCACTGGAAAATGCGTACGCATTCGGTTATACAGACTCTCTTTCTGACGTCGAAGCGCGGTATTATAAGAAATTGGAAGAAGATATTATCCAGTGCCAACTCTGTCCGCGCGAGTGCACGGTATCTGATGTTGAACGGGGGTTCTGCGGAGTGCGCGAGAATCAGAAAGGCGTTTACAAGACGCTCGTCTACAACCGCGCCTGTTCAATGAACATTGACCCTATCGAGAAGAAGCCTCTGTTCCATTTTCGGCCCGGTACGACTGCGTTCTCCATAGCCACTGCCGGATGCAACGTTAACTGCAAGTTCTGCCAGAACTGGAATATCTCGCAGGTTAGGCCGGAGCAAGTGCAGAATATCGAATTGACATCTGACGAGATAGCCGCCGAGTGCATCGAGCGAAATATCCCGACCGTGGCGTACACTTACTCCGAGCCGGTGATCTTCTACGAGTATATGTACGATACCGCCGTCAGGACGCGCCGGGACAAGATCAGGAATGTCGTCATTACCGGCGGGTATATCAATGAGAAACCGCTGCTTGAGTTGCTGGAGGTCGTGGACGCGGTCAAGGTCGATCTCAAGTCGTTCTCAGAACAGTATTATAAAGATATCGTGAATGGTGAGCTGAAGCCGGTTCTCGAAAGCATAAAGCTGATTCACAAGAACGGAAAATGGCTGGAGCTTGTCTATCTTGTCGTGCCAACTCTCAATGACTCAGATGAAGAATTTCGCAATCTATGTCGCTGGGTCAGGGACGAATTGTCGCCCGATGTCCCGATTCACTTCACTCGATTTCATCCGACATATCTGATGACGAACCTTCCGCCTACACCGGTTGAGACGCTCGAGCGTGCATTCGCCATCGCTCAAGACGAAGGTTTGAACTTTCCATATGTCGGCAATGTGCCGGGCAATAAGGGCGAGAATACTCGCTGTCCGAAGTGCGGTGATGTCGTGATTGAGCGGCACGGGTTCCTGATTCGCAAGAACAATCTCAAAGCTGGAAAATGCGGAGTGTGCGGTGCCGCTATACCGGGTGTCTGGGACTGAGCTTTCCTCTTTCGCTTTGACGTTAATCCTGCTATAATCTCAGTTAATGAGACCATTATCCCGTTCTACTGAATTCGTATTTGTAGGAATTGCCTCGGTGGCTCTGCAGGTGGTCTTCCTGCGCATGCTTGTCGGGCTTCTTGGCAGTTCTGAAATCCTCTATGCCATAATCATAACAATCTGGCTTGTCGAGACAGGCCTCTGGAGCCTCATTGCCGAGTGGATCGCCGGAAGATCGGTTTCTGCCGCGAACTCCGTATTGATCGCTGCGTATTTGAGCATTTGCGCCATCGTTCCTCTCTATCAACTGCTACCGGCAATAAAGGGTTCTCTCTTTTCGAGCTACGGAGCTGTGCCTCTGTCGGAGTGTGGCTTGTTCTGCATGCTTGCGTTGATTCTGCCGACAACATATCCCGGTGCTGCGTTCGCGCTGATCTACTTTGCGAAGAACCGAAGCAGAGAGTGTATATCTGTCGGTCGGGCGTATTATCTCGATTCACTGGGATTTGCGATCGCAGGCCTGCTTCTTGCATTGCTGTTTGCGATTATTGGAAGAGACTTATCACTGCTGATCTTGATTGGCGGAGTTGGTCTGATCGCATGTGCGATCATGCGACTGAAACGCTCTCTCGCAATTGTAGCGGCAGCCATCGGTTGTCTTGCGTTACTTTACTCGGTATATGATTTTGGCAATGCAACGTCGCTCTGGCTCGCAGGCAGGTCTTCACCTGAAAGAAGCGCCGAATCGTACATTTCCATCCGGGAGATCGATCGACAGATGCCGCAGTTCATCGCGCTGAGCCCATACGGACGTATCGTGTTCAGGCAGGACAGACTGGGCGGGTACCTCTACTATAATTCTGAGCTTGTCTGCACTGAACCTGATCCCGAGACCAGTGAGGAGATTGTCATTCCGCTGGCCATGTGCGAGCATCGCAAAGCTATCTGTGTGATCGGAAACTCGTGTGATGGGAAAGCGCTCTTTGCCCTGAATGATCCGTCTGTCAGCGTAACTCAAGTTGAACCTGACCCGGTATTGTATGGCTTGTTGAGACAACGACTTGATGCGATGAGCTTAAGCGATGACATTGTCGCCAGAATGCATCCGGTGCACGGCGATCCCGTTGATTTTCTTGTCGGGACGCAGGAGTCGTTTGATCTGATTCTGCTCAACTATTCCGATCCGTCCGGCATCGCTCACAGTAATCTCTTCACCAGCGAGTTCTTTGAGTTGGTGCGATCACGTCTGACAAGAGGGGGTGTGATCGCTTTTTCCGCAAAGTGCGGTGAGAATTTCATTCAGCCGGAGAGGCTCGAGTATCTCAAGAATCTCTGTGTGACTCTTGCCGGGGTTTTCCCCCACGTTCAGATTCTCCCGGGTGAGGATGCGATTCTGATTGGAGGCATGGAGCTGAGCCGAATCACGTCAGATCCGTTCGAGATTCTTGCGAATCTTTCTGAGTATCAAAACGATTTGCAATATTACGGAGAGGCATATTTACCGGATCGCTTCTCTGAATTCAGAGTCGAGAAACTGCAGAGATCTCTGGCATCAGTAGAGGGAAGAGCGCTGTCGGTAGCCAAGCCTGCCCAGTTTCTGCTGAATGCGACACTGGAGATGGATAAGTTCGGCGGAATAGACTCCGGAATCCTGCGGGGGCTCAGGTCGCTGCCCGCAATAGTACTGATGGTTGTTGTGATCCTGCCAATGTTGGCGTTTGCGGCGGTGGCAACGCTGCGCAGCCGCAAAATAAACCCGTATCTGCCGGCCTTCTATGCCGGCTGGTTCGGGCTGTCGTTCGAGCTTCTGCTTATCGTTGTCTATCAGTCGGTCGCGGGCAACCTCTATTCACGGCTCGGGATGCTTGCGGGACTGTTCGTGGGTGGAGTAGCCGTTGGTGCGTGGATAGGCAGCAGGATCACGATGGCGGATCAGCCCGGTGTGCGATATCTCAAGATTGCAGTGCTTGCCGGTCTCTTTCTCTCGCTTGCGGCAGCCTTTGCGACTTCCGGCATGCTGGCGCGGTTCGAACAACGCACTACCCTGGAAATGTTGATCCTGGCGCTGTCGGCAGTCGCTGGAATAGTCCCCGGCTGTGTTTTTAATCTGTCTGTGGGAATGAACTCTCAGGAAGGCAGAGACGCCTCTCCCGGCAGATTCTATGCGGCAGACTTATACGGCTCAGCCTTGGGGGGACTGGCTACATCGCTTTTGATACTCCCGCTTCTGGGGATTCAGACTGGATTCGTAGTCATCTCATCGATATCTCTACTTGTTTTGGTCTATCTGCAATTTAGAACCTGACATCGCTCCGCAAGGGCGCGCTTATCAAGAAAGAAACATACTACAATATCCTTCTCTTAGTAATTGACAAATTATCGATCTCGTGTATCATTGTTCGATAATATGATATTGCGTATTTCAATAGCTGTAATGATCGCTCTCATCGCCTTCGGCACGTTGAGGGCAGAGTCGCAGAAACTCTCCCTTGATAAGGCGGTCAGGATCGCACTCAAGGAAAACTACGATCTGAAATCGAAGTCTCACGATCTCAATGCGCGCCGCTGGGGACTTCGCGGAGCAGTGACACAGTTCTTTCCCCGTGTCACTTTCGGTACATCAGCGAGCAGGGTGGATGAGACCACGAATCAAATTCAAAATGCGCCGCTGGAGTTTTTCAGGGAATTTGTGCCGGGCATCACGTTGATTCCCCGAAACTCATATTCTTCTGATCTTACTCTAACTCAGCCTATCTATAATGGCGGATCATTGTGGGCTAATCTGTCTGTAGCCAGGAGCAGCATGAAAGCCAGCCGACATGCATACGTCGAAGCTCGATTAAACACTATCCTTGATACGAAACGCGCATACTTCAATGTGTTGAGGGGAGAGGATCTTCTGGAGATATGGCAGCAGTCGGCGGAACTTGCCAATGAGTATCTCAGGAGCGCAAATGTGAAGCATTCGCTTGGAATGATATCGAACGTGGAAGCATTGAGGTGGGAACTGCAGCTTGCAGAGAACATGACACATTTGATTCAGGCCGAGAATGATCTCGCACTCGCCTGGATTGAGTTTCACCGGACGATTGGTTCTGAGCCGGGTGTGGAGTATGATCTTGAGAAGATGTCCGAAGACGATATATCAGAACTGCTCGATTCGGCGAAGATCCATCTTATCGGGGACTTCCGGGAGCAATCTGCAGAATACGAAACCGAGGCACTTGCGAACTCTCCCGCCATGGGGTCCGTACATGCGTCCACCGCAGTCAGGCGTGCACTCTATCGTCAGAAATACTCTCTCTTTCAACCCAGCATCAACTTCAGTTATAGCTATATGTGGGAGACTGATGATGACATAGCTCTCGACGGCATAGAAACATGGCGAGCAAGTGTTGTCCTGAGTTTTCCAGTCTTCTCCAGCTTCGGCGATTATGCATCACTTAAGGAATCCCGTGAGGACTTGAAGAGCGGAGAGGCGGCGGAGCGAGAATTCGAGCGAACACTTCTGCTTAAGGTCGCAGCAACAGCCGCAAGAATGCGGACTGCATTTCAGCAAGTTGAGGCTGCGAGGATCAGCAGGGATATTTCTCGCGAGAATCTCAAAGCTGTGGAGAATAGATTCGAACAGGGATTAATTGACAATCTGAATCTCATTGATGCTCAAATTGCCCGAACGCGCTCAGAAGCTCAGTATGTGTCGGCAGTATATGATTATATGACAGCTGAGGCGGAGTTAGACAAGCTGCTCGGGCGCCAGTTATACTGAGGATGAATAATATGAGACAAATGTTGCAGTATCTTCTCTTGATAGCAATCGCACTGTTGTTGTTGTCGTGTGCGGGGGACAGTGATAGCGAGATCGACGTAAATGTTGAAACCACTGCGGTGCCTGTCGAAATAGCAATTGTGCAAGCCAGTGATGTGCAAGAGGAGATTGATGCCACAGGTGTGGTGCGAGCGCATTATGATGCTAATGTCAGCGCGGAAACATTCGGCAGAGTCTTGCGGATTGTCAACGATGTGGGAAGCAAAGTCGCTGCCGGTGATGATGTTATTGAACTCGACGACAGAACTCAGAGACTTGATGTTCAAAAGAGCAGAGCTCAGCTTGACATTGCTGCGGCATCCGACGCCAAGATGCAGAGCGACCTCATCCGAATGGAGAAGCTCTATCTCACCAAAGACATTTCAGAGTCGGAGATCGAGCAGGCTCGCCTGCTGGCAACGACAACTCGCGGAGAGCATGAGCTTACGAAGGCCGTGCTCGGACTTGCCGAGAAAGCTCTGGCTGACACAAGAGTCTCGGCTCCTTTTGGCGGTGAAATCACGGCGATATACGCCGATGTGGGAGAGATGGTCGCCGCCGGACAGATCGCGTTCACCATAGTGCAGATCGACACGCTGGAAATCCATTTCGATGTCCCGGCAGCAGATATAAGCAGCTTGGCTGTCGGGCAGCCAGCCGTTGTTACTGTTCCTGCTTTTCCGGGCAATCTGTTTCACGGCATTGTCAAATCAATTGCCATCAAGGCATCAGAGTCGACTCGGACATATCCAGTTGAAGTGCTGCTGGCGAACAGCAGCAACGGAATCAGACCCGGTATGTTGGCAGATGTCGGTATCACCACAGGTCGTCAGGAGGGCGTTATCGTAGTGCCGGCCAGTGCGGTCCTGCGGCGAAACGGCAAGACGGTCGTTTTAGTGGACGTGAACTCCACGGCTAAGTCGAAAGCAGTCACCGTGTCATCAGAGCGTGGGGCAGAAGTCGTCATCTCATCCGGCCTTGCAGCCGGTGATAGACTGATAGTTATCGGACAGAACAGCCTTCAGGACGGCTCAGCTATTGTTGTCACAGATTGAATGAAGTTCCCTGATGAAGAAGATTTCTGATTTTGCGGTCGATAACCCGGTCCTCGTAAACCTCATAATGATCGGTATCATTGCGATTGGGGCTTTGTGGGCGCTGCCGCAAATGCCTCGCGAGCTGATGCCGAACATGTCGCTCAATTGGGCATTTGTCGTCGTTCCCTATCCCGGCGTCTCGCCGGAGGAAATCGAACAATACATTACCATCCCGCTGGAAGACGAAATCGAGGGAGTCGATAGGATCGAGAGTCTGACTTCGACGTCATCTGAAGGTTTGTCGCAGGTGTCGGCGAAGTTCGAGACAATGTCTGACGATGACTTCGACAAGCGATTTCAAGATCTGGAATCTACGGTCAATTCCATGCGTGATCTTCCGGAAGACGCCGAGGATCCGATTCTAATCGATTTTGGCACCGAGGAATTCATTCCGATGGTGTCTGTCGTAGTCTCTGGAGACATTCCCGAACCGGAGATGAAAAGTCTCGCCGAAGACCTCCGCGATATAATCGAAGACATTGAAGGTATCTCACAAGCAGCGATCTACGGGGTCCGAGATCGCGAAATTTGGGTAGAGGTCAATTCGTCGAGGCTCGAGTTCTACAATCTGTCGCTTGGGCATATAGTCACCGCACTGGCCTCACAGAATGTCTCTATACCGGGTGGGCAGATTGATATTGATCGAGAAGAGTATCTTCTGCGCACGATAGGCCAGTTCGAATCGATAGATCAGATCAGAAACGTTGTGATCTCATCTACGCCGGATGGCGGCATTGTACGGTTGTCGGATGTCGCCCAGGCTACCGACACTTTTGAGAGACGCAGGACTACTTCCCGCTTCAACGGTGATGTTTCGATGACAATCTCTTTGTCGAAAAAACCGAAGGGGAATACGATCGCGCTGATCGAAGAGGTAAGAAAGACAGTGGATGATTTCAGGCGGAGTTTGCCTGAAGGTGTCTCGCTCTCTGTCACCGGTGATACGGGTATCCTGATTGACGAGGTTCTGACAGCGCTTTCCAATAATGCCTATTTCGGTCTGGTACTGGTTATCATACTGCTCACTATTGTAATGGGCTGGCGCAATTCACTCTTCGCGGCAATCGGAATCCCGGTCTCTTTCCTTGCAACGTTCATCTTCCTGTGGCTGAGCGGCGAGTCGCTTAACGGCAATTCGCTGTTCGGGCTTGTTCTTGTGCTCGGTGTTATCGTCGATGATGCGATTATCGTGATAGAGAACAGCTATCGATACATGCAACTCGGTTACAGTCCGCACCAGGCAGCGAAGATCGGGACCGCAGAAGTCGTCGGCCCCGTATTTTCCGCGACTCTTACGACAATCGCGGCTTTCCTGCCTTTGATGTTTGTGCCTGGTATAATCGGCAAGTTCATGAGGATTGTCCCAATAGTTGTCAGCCTCGCTTTGGCCGCCTCTTTGTTTGAAGCATTCGTCATTCTCCCATCTCATATCGCCGAATGGAGCCCGAAGAAATTGCTACGCGTCAGAAAGAGATACAATCGACGGATCAGAAAATTCCGGCTTCGCTATGTCAGAATTCTCAAATTCAGTCTCAAGCATCGATACGCGGCCATATCTTCTGTTGTTGTGATGTTTCTCCTTGCCGGGACATTCATGTTCATCGTCACGGGAGTCGAGTTGTTTCGTGAGGATGAAATGGACGTAATGCAAGTATGGGTCACAATGCCACCCGGCACCAGAATCGAGGCGACCGACGAAGTCATCAAGAAGATCGAGCGGTTGGCGTGGAAGTTGCCTGAAGGAGAGGTCGAATCGGTCATAGGAAATGCAGGGGTTATGCAAACCGACAAGGAATGGGTGAGCAGAAGTTATGTCGGGCAGCTAATGATTAACCTCAAGAACAAGAAAGATCGCCAGTTCACCGGACCCGAACTCCGTGAGATGATGGAGCGGATCATTGCGCCGGAAGTCGCGGGTATAGAGGACATCACTGTAGTCACGATCAGCACCGGGCCTCCCGTAGGGGCGCCCATAGAGTTCAAGGTCAAAGGAAAGTACTTCGATCGACTCGAAGAGCTTGCGATGGAACTCCAGGACTCGCTGGCTGCCGTTCCGGGGGTATATGGGATTTTCGACGATTACCAGCCGGGGAAACGGGAATTGCAGGTTGATGTCGACATCGAACGCTCCGCCATGCTCGGACTTGATGTGAGAACTGTTGCTGCGGCAGTCGGGACAGCATTCGAAGGTGCGGTGGCGACTGTTTACCGTGACGGGGATGAGGAAGTAGATGTGATGGTTAAGTTCGATGAGGAGAGCCGTGGGAAAGTCGATGACATAGAGAATATGAAGATACTGAATCGCTTAGGCAGCTTGGTAACATTCAAGGATGTTGCTCGACTCTCGACGAAACAGGGTTTGGCTGATATCCACCGTTTCAACGGAGAGAGAGCGATCACAATTTCAGCCGAGTTGGACAAGTCCGAGAGCACGATCGATGCAGCGGTGGCGAAAGTCGCTCAAGCATTTCAGTCAGTTTCACTCAAATACCCCGGTTATCGAATCGATTTTGGCGGTGAGTTCAAGGAGTTTGAAACGGCTTTTGATAACATAACTATGCTGTTCATGGTTGGGATGATCCTCATATATGCGATATTGGGAGCTCAGTTCAAATCTTTTGCACAACCACTGATCATAATGTTCACGATCCCGTTCGCATTTATCGGCGCCGCTCTCGGACTTTTTGTGACAGGTAATCCATTCTCTATCACGACTATGTACGGGATTGTGGCGCTTGCTGGAATAGTCGTCAACGACTCCCTGGTCCTGATAAGCTTTGTCAATCGGCGCAGAGAATTGGGGGCACGAAGGCTCCGGGCGATCATGAAAGGTGGCTTGATCCGTCTGCGGCCGATTGTACTCACTTCGATTACGACAATATTCGGGCTTCTGCCCATGACACTCGGATTTGGAGGCAAATCTCTTGTCTGGTCGCCGCTTGCGAACACTATTGTGTGGGGGCTGACCGTTGCAACCGGCATGACTCTCTTCATTATACCAGCCCTTTATCTGATAGTCAGCGATATCTCCCGATATCTCGGTCTTTCGCGTTTCAAATCTGATATCACAGAGAAATCACTTCTGCGAAAGCCATCCTAACGGCATGTTTCGCTTTACCTTCTGAGCCAATCGAATGCGGACATCTGTTGAAAATGGGAGGGACGTTAACCGCATTGTTTGCAGCCGCTTGAAGAAAGAGACTTGACAGACAGAGCAGAGGAGCTTATTTTCGGGTTCCATGCGGGAGTAGCTCAGTTGGTAGAGCATTAGCCTTCCAAGCTAATGGTCGCGGGTTCGAACCCCGTCTCCCGCTTTTTTTCGGGGAAGGAGGAGTTTCGGCAGAACGAGACCTCGCCGGAAGCAATGCCAAAGTCAGCAGAAATAGCCGATTGGTCCTACTTTTCCCGCTGGCTCCACTGGCCGCTGGCCCAAAAGTGAAAAAACCTCTTGACAAAGGCTTCCGGCTCTTTAAATTACTGGCTTACTTTGGGCGTGTGTCCATTTTTTTGTGTGATGTCTCATGACTGGAGGCGGATGCCCACGTAGCTCAGTTGGTAGAGCACTTCCTTGGTAAGGACGAGGTCACCAGTTCAATCCTGGTCGTGGGCTCCATAGATCGGAAGAAAAGAGTTACGTTTATATCGGGAGGGATGGCCATAGATGGCTAAGGAAAAATTTAAGAGGACGAAGCCGCATGTCAACGTCGGGACGATAGGTCATGTAGATCACGGCAAGACGACGTTGACGGCAGCGATCACGA